>NZ_JBJLRD010000039.1:0-42547 GCF_050871305.1 Kineococcus gypseus
GCGGCGGCCGGGGCCGCCGCACCGCGCGGTTCACCGGGAGCTCACTCGCCCTTCAGGCGCCCGGCGATCGTCACGACGCGGGTGGCCATGTGGTCCAGCGCGTTCAGCTCGGCCTCGCCCAGCGGGATGTCGTTGCCGCCGCCGGTGACGTGGCTGACGCCGTAGGGGTTGCCGTCGACGAACTTCAGCCCGTCGGTGTACCCGGGCGGGACGATGATCCCGCCGAAGTGGTAGATCGTGTTGTACAGCGCGGTGAGGGTCGTCTCCTGCCCGCCGTGGGCGGTCTGGGAGGTGGTGAAGCCGGCGTAGACCTTGTCGGCGAGCAGGCCCTGGGCCCACTGCGCGCCGAGGGAGTCGATGAAGATCTTCAGCTGGCCGGCGACGTTGCCGTAGCGGGTGGGGGAGCCGAACAGGACCGCGTCGGCCCACACGACGTCGTCGGCGGTGGCGCCGGGCGCGCCCTTGGCCGCCTCGGCCTCGGCGGCCTGCGCGTCGGTGGCCGCCTTCTCGCCGCCGGTGGACTGGCGCTCGACCTGGCGCAGCCGGACCTCGGCGCCGGCCTTCTCGCCGGCCGCGGCCAGGCGCTCGGCCATGGCGCGGGTGGTGCCGGTGGCCGAGTAGTAGACGATGGCGAGCTTCACGCTCACGGTGACCCTCCTGAGTGGTTGAATCGGCAACTAGCCGGTGGTGACAACGTAGCCGTCAGGACCCCGTCCCGTCGAGCACCCGCCCGCCGGGTGGGGTATGACGGGCGCGTGGCCCACCGCAGCAGGATCGGCGACGCGCAGCCTCCCGCCAAGGACTGCGCCGTGTGCGGGCGCACCATCACCTGGCGCCGCGCGTGGGCGCGCGACTGGGAGCAGGTGCGGTACTGCTCCGACGCGTGCCGGCGCCGCGCCCGCGGCGCCGGCGCGGCGGTGGACGCGCGCCTGGACGCCGCCCTGGCCGAGCTGCTGGCGGCGCGGCCCGCCGCGGCGGGGGTGGACCCGGACGAGGTGGCCCGCGCGGTCGGCGGGGAGGAGTGGCGCGCCCTGGCCCAGCCGGCCCGCGCCGCGGCCCGCCGCCTGGTCGCCGCCGGCCGCGCCGACCTCGTGCAGGGCGGGCGCGTCGTGGACCCCTCCACCGCGCGCGGTCCGCTGCGGGTGCGCGCGCGCTGAACCGCGCGGTGGCCGGGCGGATCCCCTCCGCCCGCCCGGCCCCTCCGCGCCGCCGGTGCGCGCGCCCGCCGCGGCGGCGCCGGGCCTCAGGCCGCGATCGCCGCCACGGGGGGCGTGCGCGCCGCGCGCCGCGCCGGGAGGACGGAGGCCAGCACCCCGGCGAGGGCGGCGACCACGATGATCCCGGCGATCCGCGCCCACGGCACGTCGAGCACGACCGGGCCCGCCGCCGCGAGCACCGCGGCGGTGCCCGCCAGCCCGTAGGCGGTGCCCAGCGCCACGCCCAGCGCACCGGCCACGCCGGCCACCAGCAGCGCCTCCCACGCCAGCAGCGCGCGCAGCTGCCCGCGGGTCAGGCCCAGCGCCCGCAGCAGGCCCGACTCCTGCCGGCGCTCGAGCACCGACAGCGCCAGGGTGTTGCCCACCCCGAGCAGGGCGATGACGACCGCCACCGCCAGCAGGCCGGTGACCACGAGCAGCATGGTGGTCAGCACCTGGTCGAAGGACTCGCGCACCGCCACCACGCCGCTGACGTCGCTGCTGGGCAGCGCGGCGGTGACGACCGCGGTCACCGCGTCGACCGCCCGGCCCTGCCCGGCCGCGTCCAGGGAGTCGTCCAGGCGCAGCCACGCGGCGCGCACCGCCGCCGCCGGGTCCGCGCGGCGCAGGTCCGCGGCCGTGGCCAGCAGCCCCTGCTCCGAGTCCGGCGCCACGACGACCCGCAGCGGCACCGGCGAGCCGCCCCCGGCCGAGGCGGTCACCTCGTCGCCGTCCGCCAGGCCGAGGACCTCCGCGGCGTGCCCGGGGACCACCAGCTCGCCGGGGCCGGGCACGGGGGCGCGCTGCTGCGAGCGCACCACGGTGCCCGCCTCGGCCGGCTCGACCCCGCGCACGCCCGTCGTGCCCAGCGCGCCGAGGGACACCTCGCCCTCGAGCACCGGCACCGCGCGCGCCACCCCCGGCACCTCGCCGAGGCGCTGCAGCAGCGCGTCGTCCAGGGGCTCCTCCCAGGAGGAGACGACGACGTCGGTGGGGTAGCCGGCCTCCAGCAGGTCCCCGGCGGTGGCGCGCGTGGAGGAGGCCCCCACCACCATCGCGGTGGTCAGCGTGACGCCGATGAGCAGCGCGGTCGCGGTCGCCGCCGTGCGGCGCGGGTTGCGCACCGCGTTGCCGGCGGCCAGCCGGGCCGGCACGCCCGCCCCGCGCACCAGGAGCCCGGCCAGCCCCACGACGGCGGGCACCGCGCGCCGGGCGAGCAGGACCACGCCCACGAAGCTGACCGCGCCGGCGAGCACCGCCGGCTGCAGCAGGCCCCGCGAGGCGCACCAGGCCAGGGCCGCCGCCGAGGGGACGGTGAGCACCGCGCCCGCCACCAGGCGCAGCACCCCGCCGCGCGAGCGCACCGGTGCCGGCGCCAGCGGGCGCAGCGCGGCCAGCGGCGCCACGCGGGTCGCCGCGCGGGCCGGGGCCAGCGCCGCCAGCACCGTCACGGCGCTGCCGAGCACCACCCCGACCGCGAGGGCGTGCGCGGGCACGTCCAGCGTCCCCAGGGGGATCGGCGAGCCCGCGTCCGCCGCGACGCGCGAGACGACCGCGGCCAGCCCCACCCCGGCGGCGGCCCCGGCCAGCGAGGCCAGCACGCCCACCGCGGCCGCCTCCAGCAGCACCGAGCGGGCGCTCTGCCCGCGCGTGGCGCCCACGCAGCGCAGCAGCGCCAGCTCGCGGGTGCGCTGGGCCAGCAGCACGGCGAAGGTGTTGGCGATGACCAGGCCGGCCACCAGCACCGCCACCGCCCCGAAGACCAGCAGCACCGCCGTCAGCGCGGCCGCGTCCCCGGTGAAGGACGAGGCGACGTCCTCGGCGGCCTCCTCGCCGGTGCGCACGACGAGCTCGCCGGGCGCGCCGCTCAGGGCGGCGGCCACCGCGCCGGTCAGCTCCGCGCCGTCCGCGCCCGGCGCCGCCGCCACGCGCAGCCGCGCGGGGTCCAGCGCGCCCCAGGTGCGCAGCTGCCCGTCGGTGGCGAACACGCGCCCGTGCAGCCCCGCGGTGGGGTCGCCGGCCAGGTCCACCACGCCGACCACGCGCACGGTCCCGGTCAGCTCGGCGCCCTCCTCCCCGCCGGGCGGGTACCAGGAGACGTCGAGCACGTCGCCGACCGCCGCGTCGAGGCGCTCGCTGACGGCCACCTCGCCGGGCGCCTCGGGCAGCCGCCCGGCGTCGACGCGCTCCCAGCGCAGCGGACCGGGCGCGGTGACGGCGCCGGCCTGCGCGTACGAGGAGCCGGTGCGCCCGGGCAGGCGCACCTGCACGCCGCTCTCGCGGTCGGCGGAGACCTGGGCGGCGCCGGGCAGGGCGCGCACCCGCTCCTCGGCGGCGCCCAGCGCCGGGCCCGCCACCGCGGGGTCGAGGTCCTCGCCGGCGGTGACCACGGCCGTGCTGGCGACGAAGGGGGCGCCGACGGCCCGCAGCAGGCTGGCGCCGGCGGAGGAGTTCAGCACGAGGGTCGCCACCACGAACGCCACGGCGATGACGACGGCCAGGCAGGAGGCGAGCACCCGCCCGGCGTGGGCGCGCAGCTGCGCCAGGGTGGTCCGCAGCACGGTTCAGTCCCCCAGGGTGCGCAGCGCGCCGAGGACGTCGTCCGCGGTGGGGGCGCTCAGCCCGCCCGCCAGCCGGCCGTCGGCCAGCAGCACCACGCGGTCCGCGTAGCCGGCCGCGACCGGGTCGTGGGTCACCATCACGACGGTCTGCCCGAACTCGCGCACCGCCGAGCGCAGCAGGCCCAGCACCTCCGCGCCCGCGCGCGAGTCGAGGTTGCCCGTCGGCTCGTCCGCGAAGACCACCTCCGGGCGCGGCAGCAGCGCCCGCCCCACCGCGACGCGCTGCTGCTGCCCGCCGGAGAGCTCCGAGGGCTTGTGCCGCAGGCGCTCGCGCAGCCCCAGCCGGGTGACGACCTCGTCGTGCCAGGCCCGGTCCGGCGCCCGGCCCGCCAGCTGCAGCGGCAGCACGAGGTTCTCCCCGGCGCTCAGCACCGGCAGCAGGTTGAAGGACTGGAACACGAAACCCACGCGGTCGCGGCGCAGGCGGGTCAGCTCGCGGTCGCGCAGCGCGGTCAGCTCCGTCCCGCCGAGGAACACCCGCCCGGCGGTGGCGGTGTCCAGGCCGGCCAGGCAGTGCATGAGCGTGGACTTGCCGGAACCGGAGGGGCCCGTGATGGCCGTGAACTCCCCGCGGGCGAACTCGACGTCCACCCCGGCCAGGGCGTGCACGGCGGCGTCGCCGCGCCCGTACGTCTTGCGCAGCCCCTCGGCGCGCACGGCCGGGACGCCGGCGCGCAGCACCTCCGGGGAACGGGTGGGGCGTGGTGCGGGCACGGGGGTCTCCTCGCGGGTCGGGGCGCGCCGGCACCGCCGGCGTCGCAGCGACCGTAGGGAGCCGGTCCGCACCGCCGCGTCGCGCGCGGAGGTGATCCCGCGGTGGCCCCGGGGTGGGACCACGGGTGGACGCGCCCGCCCCGCGTCCGCCCGTGGTCCCACCCCGGGCGGGGCGCCGGCGGCGCGCTCAGCCGGTGCCGGTGCCGAAGAGCAGGCCCAGCCCGTAGGTGACCGCGGCCGCGGCGAACCCGATGGCGAGCTGGCGCAGCGCCCTGCGCAGCGGCGGCGCCCCGGAGAGCACCCCGACGACGGCGCCGGTGGCCAGCAGCGCCAGGCCCACGAGCCCGGCCGCCACGGCGACGGCGAGCGGCCCGCTCAGCCCCAGCAGGTACGGCAGCACCGGCACGACCGCGCCGGAGGCGAAGAACGCGAAGCTGGAGGTGGCCGCGCCCAGCCCGGTGCCCACCGCCTCGTGCTCGTCGCCGTCGCCGGGAGCGGCGCCGGCCGGCGCGCGGTGCACCGGGCGCAGCCCGCGCAGGACCTCCGCGGCGTGGGCCTCGGCCTGCTCCTGCGGCACCCCGCGCGCCCGGTACACCAGGGAGAGCTCGTTGGCGTCGACGTCGAGGGCGGCGACGGCCTCGTGCGCGTCCGGGTCCGGCGTGGAGGCCTCCAGCAGCTCGCGCTGCGAGCGCACCGAGACGTACTCGCCCGCGCCCATCGACAGCGCCCCCGCCAGCAGGCCGGCGATCCCGGCCAGCAGCACCGTGCGGGTGCCCGCGCCGGAGGCGGCGAACCCCAGCACGAGCGAGAGGTTGGAGACCAGCCCGTCGTTGGCGCCGAAGACCGCGGCGCGGAAGGTGCCCGACAGCCGCGCGCGCCCCCGCGTGGCCAGCGCGCGCACCACCTCCCCGTGGATGCGCTCGTCGGCGGCCATGGCCGCGGTCGCGTCGGCGTCGCGCGCGTAGGGCGAGCGGGCCTCGGCGCGCTGGACCAGCGCCAGGACGAACACCGAGCCGAAGTGGCGCGCCAGGAACCCCAGCACCCGGGTGCGCGCGTCCCCGCGCACCGGCGGGCCCGCCTCCTCGCCCAGCAGCGCCTCCCAGTGCGCCGCGTGCCGCTCCTCGGCCTCGACCAGCCCGAGCAGCACCTCGCGCTCCTCGCCGCGGCGGCGCCCGGCCAGGTCGCGGTACACCGCCGCCTCGGCGCGCTCGTCGGCCAGGTGCCGGCGCCAGCGGCGCAGCGTGCGGGGGTCGCGGGTCCCGGGGGTCCCGGGCGGTGCGTCGCTCACGCGGCGAGTGTGCTCCGGCGCCCCGCCCGCCGCCCTCCCCGGCGCGCCCGGGCCGGCGCCGGGTCCAGCGCCGGGATCAGCGCGCGTCGCGCAGCACGTCGCCGGGCTGCACCAGCCCGGCGGTGTAGGCCAGCACGACGGCCTGCACCCGGTCGCGCGAGCCGGTCTTGGCCAGCACCCGGCCCACGTGCGTCTTGACGGTGGCCTCCGAGACGACGAACCGCGCGGCGATCTCGGAGTTCGTCAGGCCGTGCGCCATGCACTCCAGCACCTCGCGCTCGCGCGGGGTCAGGTCCGGCGGCAGCTCGCGGTGCGCGGCGGGGGCGGCGGCCGCGTCCCGGCGCAGCATCGGGCCGACGTGCTGCAGCAGCCGGCGGGTGGAGCTGGCCGCGATGACCGCGTCGCCGGAGTGCACGGTGCGCACGGCCGCGAGCATCTCCTCCGGCGGCGCGTCCTTGAGCAGGAAGCCGCTGGCGCCGGCGCCGATGGCGGCCACGACGTACTCGTCCAGGTCGAACGTCGTCAGCACCACCACCCGGGGCGCCTCGCGCCCCTCGGGCCGGGGCGCGGCGGTGATGCGGCGGGTGGCCTCGATGCCGTCGACGCCGGGCATGCGCACGTCCATGAGCACCACGTCGCACGGCGTGCCGAGCACGAGCTGCACGGCCGCGAGGCCGTCGGAGGCCTCGCCGACCACCTCCAGGTCGGGCTGGGAGTCGATGACCATGCGGAAGCCCGCGCGGACGAGCTGCTGGTCGTCGACGAGGACGACGCGGACGGCGGGCACGGGGACCTCCGGGGGTTCGGGCGGGACGGTTCGGTTCGGGCGGGCGGTCCGGGGGAGCCGTCACGGCGCGCGCGGCAGCGTGGCGCGCACGCGGAAGCCGCCGCCGGGCCGGGGCCCGGCGGTGACCGAGCCGCCGTGCAGGCGGGCGCGCTCGGCCATGCCCACCAGCCCCTGCCCGCCGGCGCCGGCGTCGGGCACCAGGGCGGCGGCGCCGCGGCCGTCGTCCTCGACGCCCAGGCGCAGCGCGTCGGGGTCCCAGCGCACCTCCACGCGCGCCCGGGCGGCCGGGCCGGCGTGCTTGAGGACGTTCGTCAGCGACTCCTGCACGATGCGGTAGGCGGCCAGGCCCACGGCGCGGGGCAGCTCGCGCGGCTGGCCGACGACCTCCAGCGCGACGTCGAGGCCGCTGGCGCGCACCTGCTCGACCAGGTCCAGCACCTGCGAGGCGTCCGGCTGGGGCGCGCGCTCGTCGCCGGGGCCCTGGCGCAGCACGCCCAGCAGGTCGCGCATGTCGGCCAGCGCCTGCCGGCCGGTGGCGGAGATCGTGCCCAGCGCCTGCGCCGCCGCGCCCGGGTCCGCCGCCGCGGCGTAGCGGCCGCCGTCGGCCTGCGCGATGATCACCGAGAGGGAGTGCGCCACCACGTCGTGCATCTCGCGGGCGATGCGCTGGCGCTCGGCGGTGGCCGCCAGGCGGGACTCGTTCTCCCGCTCCACCTCCAGCAGGCGGGCGCGCTCGACGAGCGCCAGCTCCGTCTGGCGCGAGGCGCGCCGCAACCGGCCCAGCAGCCAGGTCGCCACGACCAGGACGGCGATGAAGAGCGCCGCGGCGAACGTGGTGACCGGGTCGGCGTGCTCCAGCAGGTAGTAGCGCACCGGGGCGACCAGCGCGCCGAAGAGCCCCAGCAGCAGCCCGCCGCGCGAGGCCCACGGGGCGGCGTAGGCGGCCAGGGAGTACAGGGCCACGAGCACCGCGACGTTGGCGAACTGCGGCACGTCCGTCAGCACCGTCTGCAGCAGCCCCGCGGCGGCGACGAGCCCGCCGCTCAGCTCCGGCTGCGCGCGCCGCAGCGCCAGCGGCGCGCACATGAGCACGTTGACCAGCACGGCCCCCGAGCCGCCGACCACGGCGCCGGCGGAGACCGCGGCGCACACCAGGGTCAGGGCCGCGGCGGCGAGCGCGTCCACGAGCAGCACGTGGGCGCGGGGCCAGGCCACGATCCGGTCGAACACGTTCTCCTGCGGCACCGCTCGAGCGTAGGAGCCGGTGCGCGCGCGCGTCGTCCGACCGCGGGAGCAGCCGCGCCTCCACCCCGGGGCGGAGGGCGCCGTCCACCCCGTGAGACGCCGGTCCCGGATGCCGGACGCGCCGGCCGACGGCTCCGCTAGCCTCGCGGGCATGGCGGACACCCTGCGGCTCGCGGTCATCCCCGGCGACGGCATCGGCCAGGAGGTGACGGCCGAGGCGCTGAAGGTGCTGCACGCCGTCCTGGACGGCACCGGCGCGAAGGCCGAGACCACCGAGTACGACCTCGGCGCGCGGCTGTACCACCGCACCGGCGAGACCCTGCCGGACTCCGTGCTGCAGGAGGTGCGCGGCCACGACGCGATCCTGCTCGGCGCGGTGGGCGACCCCGGCGTGCCCAGCGGCGTGCTCGAGCGCGGGCTGCTGCTGGAGCTGCGCTTCGCGCTGGACCACTACGTGAACCTGCGCCCCTCCAAGCTGTACCCGGGGGTGCCCTCGCCGCTGGCCGCGCCAGGCGAGGTCGACTTCGTCGTGGTGCGCGAGGGCACCGAGGGCCCCTACGTCGGCAACGGCGGCGCCCTGCGGGTGGGCACCCCGCACGAGATCGCCACCGAGGTCAGCGTGAACACCGCCTTCGGCGTCGAGCGCGTCGTGCGCGACGCCTTCGCCCGCGCCGCCGCCCGCCCGCGCCGCAAGCTGACCCTGGTGCACAAGCACAACGTCCTCGTGCACGCCGGGCACCTGTGGCGGCGCACCGTCGAGGCCGTGCACGAGCAGTTCCCCGAGGTGGCCGTGGACTACCTGCACGTCGACGCCGCGACCATCTTCCTGGTCACCGACCCGTCCCGCTTCGACGTGGTCGTCACCGACAACCTCTTCGGCGACATCCTCACCGACCTCGCCGCCGCCGTCACCGGCGGCATCGGCCTGGCCGCCTCCGGCAACGTCAACCCCGACCGCACCGCGCCGAGCATGTTCGAGCCGGTGCACGGCTCGGCCCCCGACATCGCCGGGCGGCAGCTGGCCGACCCCACCGCGGCCGTCCTCAGCGTCGCGATGCTGCTGGAGCACCTGGGCCTGGCCGACGCCGCCGCCCGCGTGGACGCGGCCGTCACCGCCGACCTGGCCCGCCGCGCCTCCGGGGAGGTGGCCGGCCCGCGCAGCACCGCGGCCACCGGCGACGCCCTCGCGGCGCTGGCCGCCGGCTGACCCGCCCCGCCCCCCGGGCGCCACCCGCCCGGAGTACCGTCGACCGCACCGTCCCACCGCCTGCGAGGAGCCGAGCGTGAGCGCCCCCACGACCGAGACCCCGACGAGCTTCCCCGTCCACGCCTCGGCCGCCCCGGTGGACCCCGCGCGCCGCGCGGAGATCCTCGCCGACCCCGGGTTCGGCCGGTACTTCACCGACCACATGGTCACCGCCACGTGGACGCGCGGCACCGGCTGGCACGACACCGCCGTGGTGCCCTACGGCCCCCTGCAGCTGGACCCGGCCGCGGCCGTCCTGCACTACGCGCAGGAGGTCTTCGAGGGCATGAAGGTCTACCGGCACGCCGACGGCGGCGTGTGGTCGTTCCGCCCCGGGGCCAACGCCGCGCGCCTGGCCCGCTCCGCGCGCCGGCTGGCCCTGCCGGAGGTGCCCGAGGCGATGTTCCTCGACGCCGTCACCGCCCTGGTGCGCACCGACGAGGCGTGGGTGCCCGGCGGCGGGGAGTCCTCGCTGTACCTGCGCCCCTTCATGGTGGCCACCGAGGCGTTCCTGGGGGTGCGCTCGGCGCACGAGGTGAAGTTCCTGGTCATCGCCTCCCCGGCCGGCAGCTACTTCAAGGGCGGGGTCACGCCCGTGTCGATCTGGCTGTCGGAGGACTACACCCGCGCCGCCTTCGGCGGCACCGGCTCGGCCAAGTGCGGCGGCAACTACGCCGCCAGCCTGGCCGCGCAGGACGAGGCGCACGCCAACGGCTGCGACCAGGTCTGCTTCCTCGATGCCACCGAGCGCCGCTACGTCGAGGAGCTCGGCGGCATGAACCTCTTCTTCGTCCACGACGACGGCACGATCGTCACCCCGGAGCTGACCGGCACGATCCTGGAGGGCATCACCCGCTCGTCCATCCTGCAGCTCGCGCAGGACCTCGGCCACGGGGTCGCCGAGCGCCGCGTGAGCATCGAGGAGTGGCGCGAGGGCGTGGCCTCCGGGCGCATCACCGAGGTCTTCGCCTGCGGCACGGCGGCCGTGGTCACCCCCGTCGGCCGGCTGGTCTCGCGCGACGGCGAGCTCGTGCACGGCACGGGCACCACGGGCGAGGTCACCTCGACGATCCGCCGGCAGCTGCTGGACGTGCAGTACGGGCGCGCGCAGGACCCGCACGGCTGGATGCGGCGCCTGGCCTGAGCGGCCCGGCCCCGGTGGCGCGCCCCGGCGCGCGGGCGCGCTCCGGGGCGGTCACTAGGGTGGCCGCATGCGCATCGCCAGGTTCTCCTCCGCCGGTTCCGACCCGCGCTACGCCGTCGTGGAGGGCGCGCCGGGGCGGGAGGAGCTGCTCGTCGTCTCCGGCGACCCGCTGTTCACGCCGCTGAGCCCGACCGGCGAGCGGGTGCCGCTGGCCGACGCGCGCCTGCTCGCGCCGGTCATCCCGCGCAGCAAGGTGCTGGGCATCGGGCGCAACTACGCCGCCCACGCCGCGGAGCTGGGCAACGAGGTGCCCGCCGAGCCGCTGGTCTTCACGGTGCCCAACACCTCCGTGGCCGGGCCGGGCGACCCGCTGCCGATCCCGGAGTGGGCCGGCGAGGAGCTGCACTACGAGGGCGAGCTGGCGGTGGTGGTGCGCCGGCTGTGCAAGGACGTGCCCCGCGAGCGGGTGGGCGAGGTCGTCTACGGCTACACCGTCGCCAACGACGTCACCGCGCGCGGCCTGCAGGAGGTGGACAAGCAGTGGTGGCGCGCCAAGGGCGCCGACGGCTTCACCCCGCTGGGCCCGTGGATCGAGACGGAGCTGGACCCCTCGGACGTGCGCATCGTCACCCGGCTGGCCGAGGGCCCCGGCGAGGAGGGGCGCGTCGTGCAGGACGGGCGCACCTCGCTGATGGTCCACGACGTCGCCGCGATCGTCGCGCACGTCTCGCGCGCCATGACGCTGCTGCCGGGCGACGTCATCCTCACCGGCACCCCCGCCGGGGTCGGCCCGGTGCGCGCCGGGCAGCGCGTGGACGTCGAGGTCGAGGGCATCGGCACCCTGTCCACGCCCTTCACCGCGCCGCAGGCCTGAGCGGCCTCACTAGGCTGGCGGTGCCATGACTGAGACCGCTCCCGCCCCCGCCGCCCCGGCGCCCGGCTCCTCCGGCGTCCGGGTCCGCTTCTGCCCCTCGCCGACGGGCACGCCGCACGTCGGCCTGATCCGCACGGCCCTGTTCAACTGGGCCCACGCCCGCCACACCGGCGGCACGCTCGTCTTCCGCATCGAGGACACCGACTCGGCGCGCGACAGCGAGGAGAGCTACGAGCAGCTGCTCGAGGCGCTGCGCTGGCTGGGCCTGGACTGGGACGAGGGCGTCGAGGTCGGCGGGCCCCACGAGCCGTACCGGCAGAGCAGGCGCCGCGGGATCTACGACGACGTGGTGCGCCGGCTGCGCGAGGCCGGGCACCTGTACGAGTCGTACTCCACCGCCGAGGAGGTCGAGGCGCGCCACGAGGCCGCCGGGCGCTCGAAGGCGCTCGGCTACGACAACGCCGACCGCGACCTGACCGGGGAGCAGGTGGCGGCGTTCCGCGCGCAGGGCCGGCAGCCCACGCTGCGCCTGCGCGTGCCGGACGAGCGCGACTACTCCTTCGACGACCTCGTGCGCGGGCGCATCGAGTTCAAGGCCGGCTCCTTCCCCGACCCCGTCCTCGTGCGCGCCAACGGCGAGCCGCTGTACACGCTGGTCAACCCGGTCGACGACGCCCTCATGGGCATCACGCACGTGCTGCGCGGGGAGGACCTGCTCAGCTCCACCGCCCGCCAGATCGCCCTGTACGAGGCGCTCATCGACATCGGCGTCGCGCGCTCCGTGCCCCGCTTCGGGCACCTGCCGTACGTCACGGGCGAGGGCAACAAGAAGCTGTCCAAGCGCGACCCGGAGTCGAACCTCTTCCACCACCGCGAGCGCGGCTTCGTGCGCGAGGGCCTGCTGAACTACCTGGCGCTGCTGGGCTGGGGCATCGCCGAGGACCGCGACGTCTTCTCGCTGGAGGAGATGGTCGCCGCCTTCGACGTGGCCGACGTCAACGCCTCCCCGGCCCGCTTCGACCTGGCCAAGGCCGAGGCGATCAACGCCACCCACCTGCGCATGCTGGAGCCGGAGGACTTCCGCGAGCGCCTGGTGCCCTACCTGCGCGCCGGCGGGGTGCTGCCGCAGGCGCCGAGCGAGGAGCAGCTGGCCCGGCTGGCCGCCGCGGCGCCGCTGGTGCAGGAGCGCATGACCCTGCTGGGGCAGGCCCCCGGCATGCTCGGCTTCCTCTTCACCGCCGACGAGGACCTCGTGCCCGAGGAGGACGCGCTGGCGGCGCTGCGCCCGGAGGCGGCGGACGTGCTCGACGCGGCCCGCGCGGCGCTGGAGGAGCTGGGGGAGTGGACCACCGCGGCGATCGAGGCCGCGCTGCGCGCCGCCGTCGTCGAGGGCCTGGGCGTCAAGCCGAAGTTCGCCTTCGCCCCGGTGCGCACGGCCGTGACCGGCCGGCGCGTGTCGCCGCCGCTGTTCGAGTCGATGGAGATCCTCGGGCGCGCCTCGTCCCTGGCCCGGCTGGGGGCGCTGCGCGCGCGGCTGTGAGGTGCGCCGGGCCCGCCCGCGGCGCGACGGGCGGGCCCGGAGGGCTCAGGAGCGGGGCGCGCCGGCCGATTTGGGCGGGGGCGTCGCGACCCGGTAGAGTCTGCGACGCACCCGGGCGGCCCGCCGGCCGGGAGATCGCCATGGGGTATGGTGTAATTGGCAGCACGACTGATTCTGGTTCAGTTAGTCTAGGTTCGAGTCCTGGTACCCCAGCGCGCAGCACGGTCGGTGACGAGCAGGGGTTCGACACCGGGCTGCTGAGCGAGCTAGGGCCCCGTTGTGTAGCGGCCTAGCACGCCGCCCTCTCAAGGCGGTAGCGCGGGTTCGAATCCCGTCGGGGCTACTCCAGCAGATCACGGCTCGCGCCGTCGGTCCGTGCTGGTCGTGCCCGCCCCCTCGGGGCGGGTGAGCTGGGGCCCCGTTGTGTAGCGGCCTAGCACGCCGCCCTCTCAAGGCGGTAGCGCGGGTTCGAATCCCGTCGGGGCTACTCCCGGAGGCCCCCGGTCGACGACCGGGGGCCTCCTGCCGTTCCCGGGGGCGATCGGCGCCCCTCAGCAGGCGGCGCAGTGCCCGTCTAAGCCGTGCGCCGCCGGCTCGTCGGTGACCGACCACTGCACCGTCGGGCGCCCCGCCGTCCTGAACTGCCCGCCGCGCACGTCCACGTCGCGCGGCCACCCGGCGGGGGAGTCCTCCCAGCCCTCCTGGCGCCCGTAGAGGGTGCGGTCGAGCAGGTGGAAGCTCCAGGACATCGCCTCGGTGCCCCGGCCGGTGGTCCACCAGGTCTCGTAGACCTCCTCGCCCCGGCGCACGTAGCACGCCAGCAGGCCGAAGCCGCGGCCGTCCACGAGGGCGTCGCTGCCGCCCGCGGAGTACCAGGGCAGGCGGTTGCCCACGAAGTCCGCGTACCGCCTGCTCTCCTCGTAGCCGCCCTCGCACACCACCGCGAGGGTGACGTCGCGGGCGTGCAGGTGCTGGGGGCGCTGCACCTCGGCGGTGAGGAACGTGCAGCCCTCGCACTGCCCCTCCGGCGGCCGGCCCTCGTGCCACATGTGGAAGTAGACGACCAGCTGGCGCCGGCCCTCGAAGACGTCGAGGAAGGGCACCGGCCCGTCGGGGCCGACCACGCGGGCGTCGTCGGGCACGCGGGTGACGGGCAGGCGCCGGCGGGCGGCGGCGATCGCGTCGCCCTCGCGGGTGTGGGCCTTCTCGCGCACGAGGAGCTCCTCGCAGGCGGCGAGCCAGGTGTCGCGGTCGACGACCTCGGGCAGGGCGGTGGTGGTGAGCGGTTCCAGCGGCAGGCGGACGGC
Source organism: Kineococcus gypseus (assembly GCF_050871305.1). Lineage (NCBI taxonomy): Bacteria > Bacillati > Actinomycetota > Actinomycetes > Kineosporiales > Kineosporiaceae > Kineococcus > Kineococcus gypseus. The sequence continues at coordinate 13,963 of NZ_JBJLRD010000039.1, forward strand.
GGGCACGGCGGTCTCCTCTCGGGCGGTGCGACCCGGGCGGTTCGGCTCGGTCGTCCCTGGTGACCGCCCGCACCGCCCGGACTCATCGCCCACCGCGCCGGGACCTCCCGCACCGGCGGGCTCAGCCCCCGGCGGGCGCCGGCTGCGCGGGCAGCTCGGCGGGGCGCAGCGCGGCGGTGAAGGCCTCGGCGGTGGCGAGCACCGCGTCGGCGTGCCGACGCCCCGGGTGGCGCCCGAAGCGCTCGGCCGGGCCGGAGACGGACACGGCGGCCACCACGCGCCCGGAGGGCCCGCGCACCGGGGCGCTGACCGAGGCCAGCCCCGGCTCGCGCTCGCCGCTGGAGTGCGCCCAGCCGCGCCGGCGCACCCCGGAGAGGGTGGCGGCGTCGAAGCGGGCGCCCAGCAGCTCCACCGAGAGCCGCTCGGGGTCGTCCCAGGCCAGCAGCACCTGCGCGGCGGAGCCGGCCGCCATGGTCATGGACGCGCCCACGGGGACGGTGTCGCGCAGGCCGTGCGGGCGGTCGGCGGCGGCGATGCACACGCGGTGCTCGCCGTGGCGGCGGTACAGCTGCGCGCTCTCGCCGGTGCCGTCGCGCAGGGCGCCCAGCAGCGGGCCGGCCGCGGCCACCAGGCGGTCCTCGCCGGCGGCGGCGGCCAGCTCGGCGTGGCGGTCGCCGAGCACGAAGCGGCCCTGCAGGTCGCGCCCGACGAGGCGGTGGTGCTCCAGGGCGACGGCCAGGCGGTGGGCGGTGGGCCGGGCCAGGCCGGTGGCGGTGACCAGCTGCGCCAGGCTGGCCGGGCCGGCCTCCAGGGCGGCGAGCACCTGCACGGCCTTGTCGAGCACGCCGACTCCGCTACTCTTGTCCACGGAGCGATACTGGCGTCTCAAGCTCTGAGACGCAAGGACCGGTGGACCTCCTGCTGCCGGCGATCCCGGCGCGGTGGTCCGGTGCGGACGAGGGGGGAGCGACGTGGGACGCACGCTGGCGGAGAAGGTGTGGGACGAGCACGTCGTGCGCCGCGGGCGGGACGGCGAGCCGGACCTGCTCTACATCGACCTGCACCTCGTGCACGAGGTCACCAGCCCGCAGGCCTTCGACGGGCTGCGCCTGGCCGGGCGCGGTGTGCGCAGGCTGGACCTGACCATCGCCACCGAGGACCACAACACCCCCACGGCCGGCATCGACCTGCCCATCGCGGACGCCACCTCGCGCACCCAGATCGAGACGCTGCGGAGGAACTGCGCCGAGTTCGGCGTGCGGCTGCACTCCCTGGGCGACGCCGAGCAGGGCATCGTGCACGTCGTCGGGCCGCAGCTGGGCCTGACCCAGCCCGGCATGACGGTGGTGTGCGGCGACTCGCACACCTCCACCCACGGCGCCTTCGGCTCCCTGGGCATGGGCATCGGCACCAGCGAGGTCGAGCACGTGCTGGCCACCCAGACGCTGCCGCTGAAGCCGTTCAAGACCATGGCGATCACCGTCAACGGCACCCTGCGGCCCGGCACGACCGCCAAGGACGTCATCCTCGCGGTCATCGCGGAGATCGGCACCGGCGGCGGGCAGGGCTACGTCCTGGAGTACCGCGGCGAGGCGATCCGCTCCCTGTCGATGGAGGGGCGGATGACCATCTGCAACATGTCCATCGAGGCCGGCGCCCGCGCCGGCATGGTGGCCCCCGACGAGACCACCTTCGCGTACCTGGAGGGCCGCCCGCACGCGCCCACCGGCGCCGACTGGGACGCCGCCGTGGCGCACTGGCGCACCCTGCGCACCGACGACGACGCCGTCTTCGACGCCGAGGTCGTCCTGGACGCCGCCGACCTCGAGCCCTTCGTCACGTGGGGGACCAACCCCGGCCAGGGCGTGCCGCTGTCCGGGTCCGTGCCCGTCCCCGAGCGCATCGGCGACGACGAGGTGCGCGTGGGCGTCGAGCGCGCCCTGGAGTACATGGGCCTGGCCGGCGGCACGCCCATGCGCGAGATCGCCGTGGACACCGTCTTCATCGGCTCGTGCACGAACAGCCGCATCGAGGACCTGCGCGCGGCCGCCGACGTGGTGCGCGGGCGCACCAAGGCCGAGGGGGTGCGCGTGATGGTCGTGCCCGGCTCGGCGAGGGTGCGCCTGCAGGCCGAGGCCGAGGGCCTGCACGAGGTCTTCCGCGAGTTCGGCGCCGACTGGCGCCACGCGGGCTGCTCGATGTGCCTGGGGATGAACCCCGACCAGCTCGCCCCCGGCGAGCGCTGCGCCTCCACCTCCAACCGCAACTTCGAGGGCCGGCAGGGCAAGGGCGGGCGCACGCACCTGGTCAGCCCGCTGGTGGCCGCCGCCACCGCCGTGCGCGGCACCCTGTCCTCGCCCGCGGACCTCGAGCCCGTGGCGGGCGCCGGCGCCCCCGCCGGCGCGCTGGCCTGAGACCCGACCCGACCGCAGGAGGAACCCGTGGAGAAGTTCACCGTCCACCGCGGCGTCGGCGTCCCGCTGCGCCGCACCGACGTCGACACCGACCAGATCATCCCCGCCGTCTACCTCAAGCGGGTCACCAAGACCGGCTTCGAGGACGCGCTGTTCGCCGCCTGGCGCGGCGACCCCTCGTTCGTGCTGAACCAGGAGGCTTACCGGGCCGGGTCGGTCCTCGTGGCCGGGCGCGACTTCGGCACCGGCTCCAGCCGCGAGCACGCCGTGTGGGCGCTGCGCGACTACGGCTTCAAGGTGGTCATCGCCCCGAGGTTCGCCGACATCTTCCGCGGCAACGCCGGCAAGCAGGGCCTGCTGGCCGCCGTCGTCGGGCAGAGCGACGTCGAGCTCATCTGGAAGGCCCTGGAGGCCCACCCCGGCACCGAGGTGACCGTCGACCTGCTCGAGCGGGTCGTGCGGGTCGACGACTTCACCGCCCCTTTCGAGGTCGACGAGTACGTGCGCTGGCGCCTGCTCGAGGGCCTGGACGACATCAGCCTGACCCTGCGCCACGCCGACGACATCACCGCCTTCGAGGCGGCGCGCCCCTCCTTCAAGCCGACCACGCTGCCCGCGCGCACCGGCGCCTGAGCGCTCCCACCGCCGGCCCCGGTCCCGCTGCGCCGCAGCCGGGCCGGGGCCGCGGTGCGCCGGAGGCGTTGCGGCGCAACGGCTCCCACCGCGAGCGCCCGGTGCCGCCCCGGGGCGCCGGCACCGGGCGCGGGCGCGCGCGCCGGGGGCGGCGGGACCGCCTGCGGCCGAGGGCCGCCGGGGGCTGCGGCCGCCGAGTCGGTTGCGGCGCAACGACTCGCCGCAGCGCGCCTGGTGGACTGCGGTGATCGCGGGTCGTACCGTCGTACCCGTCGGGCTCCAGCTCGGCCGCGCGCGGACCCTCGCGCGAGGAGTGTCAGCACGACGCACCGGAGGCCCTTCGTGAACAAGTCGGAACTGGTCGAGGCGCTCGAGACCCGCCTCGGCGGCAGGAAGCAGGCGACGGCGGCGGTCGAGGCGCTCGTCGAGACCATCACCGTGGCCGTGGCCAAGGGCGAGAAGGTCGCCATCAGCGGCTTCGGCACCTTCGAGAAGCAGGCCCGCAACGCGCGCACCGGCCGCAACCCCCGCACCGGCGAGGCCGTGAAGATCAAGAAGACGTCCGTGCCGCGCTTCCGGCCGGGCACCTCCTTCAAGGAGGTCGTCTCCGACGCCAAGGCCCTGCGCGCCTACAGCGCCGCGCTGAAGGAGAAGAACGGCGCGCCCGTCCCGGCGAAGAAGGCCGCCCCGGCGAGGAGCGCCGCCCCGGCGTCCACGGCCGCCCCGGCCCCGGCCACCACCACCGCGCGCGGCACCGCCCGCGGGGCCGCGAACCCCACCGCCACCGCCCGCGCGACGACCGGGCGCACCTCCCCGGCCGCGCGCCCGGCCACCGCGGCGGCGAAGAAGGCGGCACCGGCGAAGACCGCGCCGGCGCGCACCACCGCCGCGAGGAGCACCGCCGCCAAGACCGCCGCGAGCGGGACCACCGCGGCCGGGACCACCACGGCCCGCCGCGCCGCCAAGAAGGCCTGACACCGCCCGGCCGGCGCCGCGCAGCGCCGGGCCCGCACGCACGACGCCCCCGTCCCGGGTCCACCGGGCGGGGGCGTCGTGCGTGCGGGTCAGTCGCGGAACGTCTCGATCCGCGCGCCCAGCGGGGTCAGCCGCTCGGCCAGCTGCTCGTACCCGCGGGCGATGATGTCCACGTTGCGCAGCACCGAGGTGCCCTTGGCCGCCAGCATCGCCAGCAGCACCACCACCGCCGGGCGCAGCGCCGGCGGGCACAGCACCTCCGCGCCGGACCAGCGCGTCGGGCCCTCCACCAGCACGCGGTGCGGGTCGAGCAGCTTCACGCGCGCGCCCAGCCGGTTCAGCTCGGTCAGGTAGATGGCGCGGTTGTCGTAGACCCAGTCGTGCACCGTCGTGGAACCCTCGGCGCCGGCGGCGATGACCGCGAAGAACGGCAGGTTGTCGATGTTCAGGCCCGGGAACGGCATGGGGTGGACCTTGTCGATGGGCGCCTTCAGGTGCGAGGGGTGCACCGTGATGTCGACCAGCCGGGTGCGGCCGTTGGCGGCGCGGTACTCCTCCGACAGGTCGTAGCGCAGCCCCATCTCCTCCAGGATCGCCAGCTCGATCTCGAGGAACTCGATGGGCGCGCGCGTCACCGTCAGCTCGGAGTGGGTGACGATGGCGGCGGTCAGCAGGCTCATCGCCTCCACCGGGTCCTCGGAGGGGGAGTAGTCCACGTCCACGGCGATGTCCGGCACGCCGTGCACGACGAGCGTGGTGGTGCCGATGCCGTCGATGCGCACGCCCAGCTGCTCGAGGAAGAAGCACAGGTCCTGGACCATGTAGTTCGGGCTGGCGTTGCGGATCGTGGTGACGCCGTCGACGCGGGCCGCGGCCATGAGGGCGTTCTCGGTGACGGTGTCGCCGCGCTCGGTCAGCACGATGGGGCGCCGCGGGCGCACCGCGTCGTCGACCGTGGCGTGGTAGTGCCCCGTGGTGGCCGTCACCGACAGCCCGAAGGGGCGCAGCGCCACCATGTGCGGCTCGACGGTGCGGGTGCCCAGGTCGCAGCCGCCGGCGTAGGGCAGCTGGAACTCGTCGTACCGGTGCAGCAGCGGGCCGAGCATCATGATGATGCTGCGGGTGCGCTTGGCCGTCTCGGAGTCCATCGCGGCCAGGTCCAGCGCCTGCGGCACGTCGAGGACGAGGTCGGCCTCGTTGACCCACTCGTAGCGCACGCCGATGCTGGCGAGCACGTCGAGGATGCGGTGGATCTCCAGGATGCGGGCCACCCCGCGCAGCGTGGTGCGCCCGCGGTTGAGCAGCGCCGCGCACAGCAGCGCCACGCCGGCGTTCTTGCTGGACTTCACGGCGATGCTGCCGGAGAGCTGGGTGCCGCCGTGCACGCGCAGGTGGGTAGGGGCCGGGCGCCCGATGGAGACGAAGTCGTCCTGCAGCGCGTGCCCGACGCGCTGGAGCATCTCGATCGTGACGTTCTGCTGACCCTGCTCCATGCGGTGCACCGCGCTCTGCGAGGTGCCCAGGCGCTCGGCCAGCTGCACCTGGGTCAGGCCCCGGTGCTTGCGCGCGTCGCGGATGAGCGTGCCGATCTGGGTGAGGTGGTCACCCGTCGGCGGGGTCATCGGCTCGGTGGAGATCGCCATGCGCGCCACCGTATCTCACATGTGAGATAAAGCCGCGCACAGGTGGTCCGTCGGTGTGTCGCGCGTGTCCTAGCGTGTCACGCGTGCCGACCCACCCCCGCTCCTCCCGCCCGCGTGTCGCCGCACCCGGGTCCGCCGTCCCCCGCGCCGCCGTCCCCCGCGCCGCCGCCCCGCGGGTCGCCGTCCTGGGGGCCGGTGCCTGGGGCAGCGCCTTCGCGCTGGTGCTCGCCGACGCCGGGTGCCGCGTGGCGCTGTGGGCGCGCCGCCCGCAGGTGGCCGAGGAGCTCGCCCGCCGCGGCACCAACAGCGCCTACCTCGGCGACGTCGTGCTGCCCGGGGCCGTGGCCGGCACCGCCGACGTGGCCCGCGCGCTGGACGGCGCCGACCTCGTGGTGCTGGCCGTGCCCCTGCAGCGCCTGCGCGAGCGGCTGGGCGAGTGGCGCCCGCTGCTGCCGCGGGTGCCCCTGCTGTGCCTGGCCAAGGGCGTGGAGGCCGGCACGGGCCTGTTCGGCACCGAGGTCGTCGCCGACGTCACCGGCGCCGGCCCCGAGCGGCTGGTGGCCGTCTCCGGCCCCAACCTCGCCGCCGAGGTCGCCCGGCGCGAGCCGGCCGCCACCGTCGTCGCCTGCGCCGACCCGCAGGTGGCCCGGCGCGTCGCGGCCGCCTGCACCTCCCCGGCCTTCCAGGCCGAGCCCAGCTCCGACGTCGTCGGCGTGGACGTGGCCGGGGCGGTGAAGAACGTCGTCGCCCTGGCCGTGGGCATCGCCGAGGGCTCCGGGCACGGCGCCAACGCCCGCGCCGCCGTGCTGACCCGCGGGCTGGCCGAGGCCACCGGCCTGGGGCTGGCGCTGGGCGCCCGCTCGGCCACCTTCGCCGGCCTGGCCGGCGTCGGCGACCTCGTCGCCACCTGCGGCTCGCCGCTCTCGCGCAACCACCGCGCCGGCGTCGCGCTCGGGCGCGGCGCGGGCCTGGCCGAGGCGCTCGCGGCCGCCGGCGGCACCGTCGAGGGCGTCACCTCCGCCCCCGCGGTGCTCCAGCGCGCGGCCGCCGCCGGCGTCGAGGTGCCCCTGACCGCGCAGGTCGCCGCCGCCGTCAGCGCCGGGGCCGCCCCCGCCGGGCTCGCCGCCCTCCTGGCCGGCTGCGCCGCCACGGCCGCCTGAGCCGCCCGGGCGAGCCGGGCGGGCGCGCGGGGTCAGCGCGCGGCGGCGTCCAGGGCCTGCGAGAGGTCCTCCCACAGGTCCTCGAGGTCCTCCACGCCCACCGACAGCCGCAGCAGCTGCTGCGGCACGACGTCCGGCTCGCCGGCGTGCCGGCGGCGCCGCTCGACGAGCGACTCCACCCCGCCCAGGCTGGTGGCCGGCACCCACAGGCACACCGCGCCGACCACGGCGTCGGCCGCCGTCGCGCCGCCGGCCACCTCCACGGAGACGATCGCGCCGAAGCCGCGCATCTGCGTGCGCGCCAGCTCGTGGCCGGGGTCGTCCGGCAGCGAGGGGTGGCGCACCCGCGCCACCGCCCGGTGCCCGCGCAGGCGCAGCGCCAGCTCGGCCGCGCTGCGCTGGGAGCGCTCCAGGCGCAGCGGCAGCGTGCGCAGCCCGCGCAGCGCCAGGAAGGCCTCCATGGGCCCGGGGATCGCCCCGTGCAGGGTGCGGTGGCGCCCCAGCCGGGCCCGCAGGTCCTCCGAGCGGGTCACCACCGCGCCCAGCAGCACGTCGGAGTGGCCCGAGAGGTACTTCGTGACCGCGTGCACGACCACGTCGGCGCCCAGGTCCAGTGGCCGCTGCAGCAGCGGGGTGGCGAAGGTGTTGTCCACCACGACCAGGGCGCCGCGCTCGCGGCCGGCCGCCGCCAGCGCGGCCAGGTCGGCCACCTCCAGCAGCGGGTTCGTCGGCGACTCCAGCCACAGCACCGCCGGCCCCCCCACCGCGGCCAGGCCCGCGCGCACGGCGGCGACGTCCGTGACGTCGACCGGGTGCACCCGCAGCCGCCGCTGCTCGGCCAGCAGCGCCAGCAGCGCGTGCGTGCCGTTGTAGGCCCCGCGCGGCACCAGCACCGTCGCGCCCGCCGGCGCCAGGTGCAGCGCGGCGGCCACCGCCGCCATCCCCGAGGCGAAGGTCAGCGCGCCGCCGCCCTCCAGCGCGCCCAGCGCCTCCTCCAGCGCCTCCCACGTGGGGTTGCCGAAGCGGCCGTACCCCAGCCCGCCCTCGCCCAGCGCGTCGCCGCCGCCGACGTACGTCGCGCTCAGCGAGACGGGGGTGTTCAGCTCGCTGCCGGCCGCGCGCGGCGGCCGGCCGGCCACCACGGCCAGCGTCTCGGGGGACAGGGCGCGCGGGGCGCCGGCGGGGGAGCCGCCCCGGGAGCCGGGGGCGGGGGTCGGCGCGTCGTTGACAGGCACGGACGAACCCAACCACACCGCCGGTAGGGTGCCCGCCGATGAGCACCCAGGTCACCGGCAAGCCGCGCGTCGCCGTCCTCTTCGGCGGGCGCTCCTCCGAGCACGCCATCAGCTGCGTGACGGCCGCCGGCGTGCTCGCGGCCATCGACCGCGAGCGCTACGACGTCGTCCCCGTGGGCATCACCCGCTCCGGGCGCTGGGTGCTCGTGCCCGACGACCCGGCCGCGCTCGCCCCCGCCGACGGCGCGCTGCCCGAGGTGCCGGCGGCCGGCACCCGTGTCGCGCTGACCCAGGAGGTCTCCGAGCGCGGCCTGCAGACCCTCGGCGAGCCGCCCACCGGCGTCGCGGCCCTGCAGCACGTCGACGTCGTCCTGCCGCTGCTGCACGGCCCCTTCGGCGAGGACGGCACCCTGCAGGGGCTGCTGGAGCTCTCCGACACCCGCTACGTCGGCTCCGGGGTGCTCGCCTCGGCCGCCAGCATGGACAAGCAGGTCATGAAGGTCCTGCTCGAGGGCGCCGGGCTGCGGGTGGGCCCGTGGACCAGCTTCCACGCCCGCCGCTGGGCCGCGGACGAGGCCGGCTGCCGCGCCGACGTCGAGGCGCTGGGCTACCCCGTCTTCGTCAAGCCCGCCCGCGCCGGCTCCAGCATCGGCATCTCCAAGGTCGACGGCCCGCACGCCCTGGCGGCCGCCGTGGCCGCCGCCGCCGCCCACGACCCGAAGGTCGTCGTCGAGGCCGCCGTGCACGGCCGCGAGATCGAGTGCGGCGTCCTGGAGGACGCCGACGGCGGCGAGCCGCTGACGAGCCTGCCCGGGGAGGTCGAGGTCGTCTCCGGCCACGACTTCTACGACTTCGAGGCCAAGTACCTCGACGAGGACGGCGTGCGCCTGACCTGCCCGGCCGACCTGCCCGAGGACGTCGTGGCGGCCGTGCGGCGCACCGCCGTGCGCGTCTTCGAGGCGATGGGCGCCGAGGGCTTGGCCCGCGTGGACCTCTTCGTCGACGTCGAGCGCGGCGAGGAGGGCGTGGTGGTCAACGAGATCAACACCATGCCCGGCTTCACGCCGCGCTCGATGTTCCCGCGCGCCTGGGCGGCCACCGGGGTGGGCTACCCGGAGCTGGTCGACCGCCTGCTGCAGCTGGCGCTGCGCCGGCCCACCGGGCTGCGCTGACGCCCGCGCCCGCCGGCCCGCGGGCGCCTCACACGCAGCGGCGGGTCTGCTCGATCGCCGAGACCGGCGCGGCCAGGTCCACCAGCACCCCCGCCGCGCTGGTGGCCGCCAGCCCGTCGCCGTAGCGCACGGTCACCTCCACCGCCGGGTCGCGCCCGTACGTCAGGAAGCGCACCGCTCGCTCGCTCGCGGCGTCCTGCACCCAGTCCACGGACGTCGCCTCGTCCGGGCCCACCGGCAGGCACGGCTTCGTCGTCGGGCCGATCACCGCCGCCCCGCAGCGCAGCACCACCCGCTCCCCGCCCCACGCGGCCACGCCCGCGGCGCCCTGCGCGGTGGCGGTGAAGCCCTCCAGCTGCCGCGGCAGCGCCGCCAGCAGCCGGGCGCACGCCGGGTCGCCCGCCGCGGGGGCCGCCTCGACCCCGCCGCGCCCGGAGGCGAACGCCCACGCCGAGGCGGCCACCAGCAGCACCACGGCGCCCGCCACGGCCACCCGGCCCGGGCGCGGGGCACCGTCGCGCGCCCCCGGCTCGGCGCGGGGCCGGCCCGGCGGCTGCGCGGGCGGCTCGGTGGGCGGCTCGGTGGGCGGCTCGGTGGGCGGCTCGGTGGGCGGCTGCGGGGTCCCGGCGGTCATCGCCGCTAGTGTGACCGGGCCGCGCGGCCCGGTGCCGCGCGGGTGCCGGGCGCCGCGGCGCGGACCGGCGCGGGAGCGGGGGAGCCGTGCGGGCCGGGGACGCGGGTCGGGGCGCGGGCGGCGACGCGCGCCTGCGGGACCTGGACGAGGCGCGGCTGCTGGCGCGCCTGCTGCCCGTGCTGCCCGTGCGGGCGCTGCTGGGGCCCGGCGACGACGCCGCCGTGGTCGCCGCTCCCGACGGGCGCGTCGTGGCCACCACCGACACCCTCGTCGAGGGCTTGGACTTCCGCCGGGGGTGGTCCACCGGCGCCGACGTCGGCTGGAAGGCCGTGGCGCAGAACGTCGCCGACGTGGCCGCGATGGGCGCCACCTGCACCGGGCTGCTGATCGCCCTGGGCCTGCCCGGCGACCTGCCGGTGGCGTGGGTGGACGACTTCGCCGCGGGGGTCGCCGCCGCCTGCGCGGCGCTGGGCGCCGTCGTCGTCGGCGGGGACCTGTCCGGCGCCTCCGAGGTCGTCGTGGCCGTCACCGCCCTGGGCGACCTGGGCGGGCGCGCGCCGGTGCTGCGCTCGGGGGCGCGCCCGGGCGACGTGGTGGCGCTGGCCGGCGGCGCGCCGGGGCGCTCGGCGGCCGGGCTGGACCTGCTGCGCGCCGGCCGCGGCGGGGAGGGCGGGGACGACGGCGCGGTGGCGGAGCTGCTGACCGCGCACCGGCGCCCCGTGCCGCCGGTGCAGCTGGGCCCGGCCGCGGCCCGGGCGGGGGCCAGCGCCCTCATGGACGTCAGCGACGGGCTGCTGCGCGACGCCGGGCGCATCGCCGCCGCCAGCGGCGCCGCGCTGGAGCTGCACCTGGCCGGCACCGCGCTGGGCGGGTCGGCGGCCGCCCTGGCGGCGGCCACGGGGGTGGGCGCGCCCGCGGCGCTGGCGTGGGTGCTCACCGGCGGCGAGGACCACGGGCTGCTGGCCTGCTTCCCGCCGGGCGCGCGAGCGCCCGAGGGGTTCCACCCGGTGGGGCGGGTGCTGGCGCCCGGGCAGCACCCGGTGCTCGTCGACGGCGCGCCCTGGGCGGGCGCCGGCGCCGGCTGGGACCACTTCGACGGGCGCTGACCCGGGCGGGCGCTGACCCGGCGGGCGCTCACCCGGCGGGCGCTCACCCGGCGGGCGCTCGAGGGCCCCGGACGCACCGCGGGGCCGGTCGGTCCGGACCGGCCCCGCGGGGTGGAACTCGTGCTGCGCCGAGGGTCAGCGCGTGACCTTGCCCGCCTTCAGGCAGGAGGTGCACACGTTGAGCCGCTTCGGGGAGCCGTTGACCGTGGCCCGCACGCGCTGGACGTTCGGGAGCCACATGCGGTTGGTCCGCCGGTGCGAGTGCGAGACGCTCTTGCCGAAGCCAGGGCCCTTGGCGCAGATGTCGCAGGTGGCAGCCACGGGGTACTCCTGGTGATCGTGAGGGTGGAGGGCGGCGGCCCCGACGGGCGCCGACCGGTGGCGGGTCGTGCCCGGACACCGGCATCCACCATAGCCGAGCCGCGGGGGTGCGGGCGAACCGGCCGCGCGGGCGGTGCTGCTCCCTCCGGGCGGTCCGCGCCCGCAGCGCTCCAGGTGGCCCGGCCGCCGCCCGATGGGGAGGCGTGCGAGCAGCCCGCCGGACGGCGCGTCCCCGCAGCCCCTGGTGGGCGCCGCGGGACGGCGTGGCGAGCACCCGCGCCGCCGGCGTGCTCGCCCTGGTCGGCGCGCTCTACATGCTGCTGACCGGCCTGCTCGTGCCGCAGGCGCTCGGCGACGCGCCCGGCGCGCTGGCCGCGGTGGTGGCCGCCGCGTGCGCGCTGGCGCTGGTCAGCGCGGTGCCGACCCTCCTGCCGCACCGCGCTCCGGCCTCGAGCGCGGCGGTCCTCGGGCTCCTCGGCCTGGCGGAGATCGTCGTCCTCAACCTGCACACCCGCGACGTGTCCTTCAGCGGGCAGGTCTTCCTCGGCTGGCCGGCCCTGTACGCCGCCTACCACCTGCGCCGCGGCGCCGCCTGGACCACCACGGCGCTGTGCCTGGTGGCGCAGGTCGGCGTGCTGCTCACCCTCGACGGCTGGGACCGCGTGCAGCAGGACAGCCCCGCCTGGGCCACCACCTTCGCCGCGGTGACGTGGCTGACCTCCACCTGGCGCGACCGGCACGAGGCGCTGCTGGCCCGGCTGCGCGCCGAGGCCGCCGAGGACGCGCTCACCGGCCTGGCCAGCCGCCGCGCCTTCGACCGGGCGCTGGCGCGGCACCTGCAGCGCGGCACCGTCGGCGCCCTGCTGCTCGTCGACGTCGACCGCTTCAAGCAGGTCAACGACGAGCACGGGCACGCCGCCGGCGACGCGGTGCTGCGGGTGGTCGCCGACGAGCTGCGCGCCGTCTGCCGCCCCGGGGACGTCGTCGCGCGCCTGGGGGGCGACGAGCTGGCCGCCCTCCTCCTGGACGACGCGCCGCGCGCGCCGGGGACGGCGTGCCCGCTGGCCCGCGAGGCGGCCGAGCGCTTCCGCGCCGCCGTCGCCGGCCTGCGCGCCCCGACCGCCGACGGGCGCCCCGGCCCGCGCCTGAGCGTCAGCGTCGGCCTGGCAGGGCCCGGCGCGCCCGGCGAGGGCCCCGCGGCGCTGCTGGCGCGCGCCGACGCCGCCCTCTACGCCGCCAAGCGCGGCGGTCGCGACCGCGTCGTGGCCGGTCCCGCGCAGCCGTCCGCGCAGCCGTCCGCGCGCCCGTCCGCGCAGCCGTCCGCGTTGCTCCGGGGCGGCGTCGGGGGCGCGCAGTAGCCTGCCGCCGTGGACGAGCTGGACGCACCGCTGTCCGGCCGGCTGACGGCGCCCGCCGCGGCGCTGCTGGCCAAGGAGCTGGGCCTGGAGACCGTCCGCGACCTGCTGTGGCACCTGCCGCGCCGCTACGCCGAGCGCGGGCAGCTCACGCCCATCCGGCAGCTGACCGCGGGCGACGACGTGACGATCGTGGCGCGGGTCGTGCGCACCTCCCCGCCGCGGCGCATGCGCAACCGCGACGGGGCCCTGCTGCAGGTCGTCCTCGGCGACGGCCGCGACACCGTGGGGCTGACCTTCTTCGCGCGCAGCGTGCGCCAGTTCGCCCACCACGAGCGGCAGCTGCGCGAGGGCCGCACCGTGCTGGCCTCCGGGCGCGTGGAGGTCTTCAACGGCGCCTGGCAGCTGGCCCGGCCCGACTACCAGCCCCTCGACGACCACTCCGAGGACGCCGCCGCGCTGGCCGACCGCCCCGTGCCGCTGTACCCGGCCACCGGCAGGGCGCCGAGCTGGAAGGTCGCCAAGGCCGTGCAGACGGTGCTGGACGGCACGAGCGCGGTCCCCGACGTCCTGCCGCCCGAGGTCGTCGCCGCGGCCGGGCTGGCCGGCCCGCTGGAGGCGCTGCGCGCGGTGCACGCCCCGCGCGACCGCGCCGACGTCGCCCGCGGGCAGCGCCGGCTGCGCTACGAGGAGGCGTTCGTGCTGCAGACCGCGCTGGCGCAGCGGCGCGCCGGCGCCGCCCGCGAGCCGGCGGTGCCGCGCGTGCGCCGCGCGGACGGCCTGGCCGCCGCCTTCGACGGGCGCCTGCCGTTCCCGCTGACCGGCGCGCAGGTGCGCGTGGGCGAGGAGATCGCCGCCGACCTGGCCCGCGAGCACCCCATGCAGCGCCTGCTGCAGGGCGACGTCGGCTCCGGCAAGACGCTCGTGGCGCTGCGCGCGATGCTCACCGTCGTCGACGGCGGCGGGCAGGCCGCGCTGCTGGCGCCCACCGAGGTGCTCGCCTCCCAGCACCTGCGCTCGACCACCGCGGCCCTGGGCGACCTGGCCGCCGGGGGCCTGCTGGGCGGGCACGCCCCGGCCACGCGCGTGGTGCTGCTGACCGGCTCGATGGGCGCGGCCGCGCGCCGCGAGGCGCTGCTGGCCGCGGCGAGCGGGGAGGCCGGCATCGTCATCGGCACCCACGCCCTGCTCGAGGAGCACGTGCGCTTCGCCGACCTCGGCCTCGTCGTCGTCGACGAGCAGCACCGCTTCGGCGTCGAGCAGCGCGACGCGCTGCGCGCGAAGGCCACCAGCGTCCCGCACCTGCTCGTCATGACCGCCACGCCCATCCCGCGCACCGTGGCCATGACCGTCTTCGGCGACCTGGAGACCTCCGTGCTCGACGAGATGCCGCCCGGGCGCGCGGAGGTGACCACCGTGGCGGTGCCCATGCAGAACGAGGCGTGGGTGGACCGCGTGTGGCGGCGCGTGGCCGAGGAGGCGGCCCTGGGCCGGCAGGCCTACGTGGTGTGCGCGCGCATCGACGGCTCCGACGACGGCGCGCGCTCCGACGACGGCGGCGAGGGCCCCGGCGACGGCGACGGGCCCCCGCCCGAGGACGGCGAGAAGCGCCGCCCCCCCATGGCCGTCTCCGAGGTCGTCGAGGTCGTGCGCCACCACCCGGCCACCGCGCACCTGCGCACCGAGGTGCTGCACGGGCGCCTGGCCCCGGTGGAGAAGGACGACGTCATGCGCCGCTTCGCCGCCGGCGAGGTCGACGTCGTGGTCTCCACCACGGTCGTCGAGGTGGGCGTGGACGTGCCCAACGCCAGCGTCATGGTCGTCGTGGACGCCGACCGCTTCGGCGTCTCGCAGCTGCACCAGCTGCGCGGGCGCATCGGCCGCGGCGGGCTGCCGGGCACCTGCCTGCTCATGACGGAGGTCGAGGAGGCCTCCCCGGCCGGGCAGCGACTGTCGGCGCTGGTCGCCACGCGCGACGGCTTCGAGCTGGCCCGCCTGGACCTCGAGCAGCGCCGCGAGGGCGACGTGCTGGGCGCGGCGCAGTCCGGCAAGCGCTCCTCGCTGCGGCTGCTGGGCGTGCTCAAGGACGCCGACGTCATCGCCGACGCCCGCGCCGCCGCCTCGGCCCTGGTCGCCGCGGACCCCGCCCTCGCCCGGCACCCGGCGCTCGCGGCGGCCGTCGCCGACCGCGTCAGCGGCGAGACCGAGCGCTTCCTGGAGCGCGCGTGACGCGCATCGTGGCCGGCGCCGCGGGCGGGCGGCGGCTGGCGGTGCCGCCGGGGGGCACCACCCGGCCCACCAGCGACCGCGTGCGCGAGGCGCTGTTCTCCGCCCTGGAGGCGGCCGGGGCGGTGGACGGCGCGCGCGTGCTGGACCTGTACGCCGGCTCCGGCGCGCTGGGCCTGGAGGCCGCCAGCCGCGGCGCGCGCGAGGTGGTGCTGGTCGAGGCGGCCCGCGCCGCCGCGCGGACCGCCCGCGCCAACGCCGCCGCGCTGGGCCTGCCGGGGGTGCGGGTCGAGCACGAGCGCGTCGAGCGCTTCCTCGCGGGCGCGGGCGCGGGCACCGGCGGCGGCTGGGACCTGGTGCTGCTGGACCCGCCGTACGCGGTGGACGAGGACGCCCTGGCCGCGGTGCTGGCCGCCGTGGACCCGCTGCTGGCCGAGGGCGCCGACGTCGTCGTGGAGCGCTCCGCGCGCAGCCCCGAGCCGCGCTGGCCGGCCGGCTGGCCGCCGGCCCGGCTGCGCCGCTACGGCGAGACGGGCGTGTGGACGGTGCGCCGGTAGCGTGCGCGCCGTGACCGAGGCCACCGACGCGACCCCCCCGCCCGCGACGGCCCCGCCCGCGACGGCCCCGCGCCGCTGCGTGTGCCCCGGCAGCTTCGACCCGGTGACCCTCGGCCACGTCGACGTCGTGCTGCGCGCCGCGGACGTCTTCGACGTCGTGCACGTCGGCGTGGCCGTCAACCCCGCCAAGCAGGGCCTGTTCGACGGCCCCGAGCGGGTGCGGCTGGTGCGCGCGGCGCTGGAGGCCACCGGCGACGAGCGCGCCGGGCGGGTGGTGGTGGAGGAGTTCGCCGGCGGCCTGCTCGTCGAGCACTGCCGCCGCCTGGGCGCGCGGGTGGTCGTCAAGGGCCTGCGCGGGGGCACCGACTACGCCTACGAGCTGCCCATGGCGCTGATGAACCGGCACCTGGCGGACGTCGAGACGCTCTTCCTCGTCGGCGACCCGCGCTTCGGCCACGTCTCCTCCAGCCTGGTCAAGGAGGTCGCCCGCCACGGCGGCGACGTGGCCGACCTGCTGCCCGCGCCCGTGCACGAGGCGCTGCTGCGCCGCCTGGGCCGGCCGGTGGGGGAGGATGGTCCGCGGCCGCCGCGTGGGGCGGCCGCTGGACCCTCTGGAGGCAGGTAGTCGTGGAAGTGCACGAGAAGCTCGGCGAGCTCGCCGCGCTCGTGTCGGGGGCGCGCGCGGTGCCCCTGTCGTCGTCCGTCGTCGTGGACCGCGAGCAGCTGCTGCGCCTCGTCGCCGAGGTGCGCCGCCTGCTGCCGGCGGAGGTCCAGCAGGCCGGCGACGTCCTCGCCCAGCGCGACGAGGTCCTCGAGGCCGCCCGCGCCGAGGCCGACGAGCTGCTCTCGCGCGCCCGCGCGCGCGCCGAGGAGCTCACCGAGGCCCAGGCCGTCACCCGCGCCGCCCGCGAGCGCGCCGAGCACGTCGTGGCCACCGCCCGCGAGGAGGCCCGCCGCCTGCGCCTGGACGCCGACGCCTGGTGCGACGGCAAGCTCGGCGACTTCGAGGAGGAGCTGGAGCGCCTGCAGCAGCAGGCCCGGCGCGGGCGCGACCGGCTGAAGGTGCGCGCCCCCGAGCAGGACCAGGAGCAGCAGGAGCTGCAGGAGCGCGAGCAGGCCGGCGAGCGGGCGGGCGCCGGCACCGGTGCCCCGGACGGGGCGCGTGCCGGCGACGAGCCGGCGGCCGCCGGCGCCCACCCGGCCCCGCGGCCCGGCGCGCGCGGCTGAGCCCCGCCCGGCTGAGCCCCGCCCGGCCGGGCCCCGCGCGGGTGCGCGGCGCCGCGATTGGGTCCGCGGGCGTCCCTCGGCTACCCTGGTACCGGCCTCGACGCCGGTGAGCGTGGCCACCCCCGGTACGGCGTACCGCGCGGGTGGGGACGACCACGGGCGGCGGGGCCGTGTGGTGCTGCGCAGGCGTGGGAGGCAGGGGCAAGTGGTCAAGGTGCACGAGGGTCGACTGGACCCCAACGCCCCGCTCGTGCTGTCCACCCACGAGCTGGGCCGCCGACCGGGCACGATGCGCACGCTGCGGCGCACGGTCCCGGCCCCGGCAGACCTCGGCATCGCCGTCATCGGCGTGCCCGAGGGCAGCGACTTGGAGCTGGACCTGCGCCTCGAGGCCGTCATGGAGGGCGTGCTGGTCTCCGGCACGGTCCGCGGCCGGGCGGTCGGCGAGTGCGTGCGCTGCCTCACCGAGGTGACCGAAGACGTCGAGGTCGAGGTGCAGGAGCTGTTCGCCTACCCCGGCAAGACGCCCGCCGAGGTCGGCGAGGACGACGACGAGGTCCGCGAGGTCGCCCCCGGCGAGCTCATCGACCTCGAGCCGACGGTGCGCGACGCGGTCGTGCTGGAGCTGCCGTTCCAGCCCGAGTGCGACGGCCCCTGCCAGCAGGACTACGAGATCGGTGTCTCCGAGCGCACGCCCGGCGACGAGGGCACCGAGGAGCCGGCGGACCCGCGGTGGTCCGCCCTGCAGGGCCTGCTCGAGCAGCAGCCCGGCCAGACCCCGTCCGACACGAGAGAGAAGAGCTGACCGTGGCCGTCCCGAAGCGGAAGATGTCCCGCAGCAACACGCGGTCGCGCCGCGCCCAGTGGAAGGCGTCCGAGGAGACGCTGACCCGCACCGTGCAGCGCGGCCAGGTCGCCTACCAGCGCCCGCACACCGCGCGCGTCGTCACCGACTCCGCCGGCACCCCCCTGTACCTGGAGTACAAGGGCCGCAAGGTCAAGGACCTCTGAGCTGACCGCTGAGCAGGGCCGTGCCACCGGGCCGGGCGACGTCGCGGACGTCGCCCGGCTCGTGGCCGCCCTCGGCGTCGACATCGACGCCGGCCTGCTGCAGCAGGCCCTGACCCACCGCTCGTACGCCTACGAGCACGGCGGTCTGCCCACCAACGAGCGCCTGGAGTTCCTCGGGGACTCCGTGCTCGGGCTGGTGGTGACCGACAGCCTCTACCACCGCCACCCGGACGTCTCCGAGGGCCGGCTGGCCAAGCTGCGCGCCGCGGTGGTCAACTCCCGCGCGCTGGCGGAGATCGCGCGCGGCCTGGACCTGGGTGCGCACGTGCGCCTGGGCAAGGGCGAGGAGAGCACCGGCGGGCGCGACAAGTCCTCCATCCTGGCCGACACCACCGAGGCGGTCATCGGCGCCGCGTACCTCTCGGCGGGCCTGGAGGCCACCCGCGCGCTCGTGCTGCGCCTGACCGCCGACGTGCTGGAGTCCTCCGAGCGCCTCGGCGCGGGCACCGACTGGAAGACGGCGCTGCAGGAGCTGACGGCCGCCTCCGGCCTGGGCGTGCCCTCCTACCTCATCACCGACTCCGGCCCCGACCACGCCAAGAGCTTCACCGCCGACGCCGTCGTCGGCGGCACCGCGCTGGGCCACGGCGAGGGGCGCAGCAAGAAGGAGGCCGAGCAGAAGGCCGCCGCCGCCGCCGTGGAGTCGCTGGAGCGGGCCCGCACCGCCCGGGCCGTGCGCACCGGCGGCTGAGAGCGCGTGCCGGAGCTGCCCGAGGTCGAGGTGGTGCGCCGGGGCCTGGCCCGCTGGGTCGCCGGCCGCCGCGTGCGCGAGACGCACCTGCTGCACCCGCGCGTGGCCCGGCGCCACCTCGCCGGCCACGACGACGCCGTCGCCCGCCTGGACGGGCTCGTGCTCGCCGACGCCGTGCGCCGCGGCAAGTACCTGTGGATGCCCCTGGCGCAGGCCCCCGGCGAGGACGTCCCCGCCGACGAGGCGCTGGTGGTGCACCTGGGCATGAGCGGGCAGCTGCTCGTGGAGGCCGAGGACGCCCCGCAGGAGAAGCACCTGCGCGCCCGCTGGCGCTTCCACGACGAGCCGCTGCCCGCCGAGCCCGCCGGCACCGCCGGCACCGAGCTGCGGTTCGTGGACCAGCGCACCTTCGGCGGCGTGGCCGTCGTGCCGCTCGTGCCCGTCCCCGACGGCGGGCCCGGCGGCCTAGGCGAGCACCCGGGCGCGCCGTGGGCGGCCACGCTGCCCGAGCCGGTCGCGCACATCGCCCGCGACCCCCTCGACCCCGCCTTCGACGACGCCGCCTTCACCCGCCGGCTGCGCGCGCGCAGCACCGGGGTCAAGCGCGCCCTGCTGGACCAGGCGCTCATCTCCGGGGTGGGCAACATCTACGCCGACGAGGCGCTGTGGCGCGCCCGGCTGCACTGGGCCCGGCCCACCGCCTCGCTGCGCCCGGCGCAGGTGGCGCTGCTGCTGGCGGGGCTGCGCGAGGTCGTGACGGCCGCCCTGGACGCCGGCGGCACGAGCTTCGACTCCCTGTACGTGAACGTCAACGGCGCCAGCGGCTACTTCGACCGCTCGCTGGCGGTGTACGGGCAGGCCGGTCGGCCGTGCCCGCGCTGCGGCACCCCGGTGCGCCGCGACGCCTTCATGAACCGCTCGTCGTTCAGCTGCCCGTCGTGCCAGCCGAGGCCGCGCACCCCGGCCCCCTGAGCACCCGCGCCCGCCGGCGCGGCCGGGCGCTGCGCTCGCAGCGCCGTCAGCGCGGTCCGGCCAGGCCGACCAGGTTCCCCGCAGAGTCGCGGACGTGGGCCACGACCAGGCCTGACGGGGACGTCTCGGGGCCCACGACCCGCGTCCCGCCGAGGCGCTGCGCCCGCTGCACCGCGGCCGCGACGTCGGGGACGCCCACGTAGAACAGCACCCGCGGACCGTGGCCGGCGCCACCGCCCACGCCCCCGGGGATCCCCACCCCCTCCCGCGTGCGACCGGGATCGGTGAAGCCGTAGTCGTCCGGCACGGACACCGCAGCCGCCACGAGGCCGGACGTGTCGAAGGTCCACCCGAACAGGTGGCCGTAGTAGTCGCGCAGTCCTCGCGCGTCCTCGCCGACGACCTCGAAGTGGACGACGGGGTCGGGCGCGCGGTCGGGCGCGCGGTCGGTCGGGCGGTCGGTCGGGTCGGGCACGTGAGCTCCTCGGGTGGTCGCTGCACCGCTGACCCGGCAGCGCCGGGGAACTCATCGCCGCCACAGGGGTCACCACCCCGGGAGGTCGACACCGGTGGCACGGCCCGGCCGGGCGGGGCACCCCTCGGGGGGCCGGGCGCAGCTCCCGCAGCGGGTCGCCGCCGTCGACGAGGACCCGCCCGCCGGGGGCCGGGGCGGCGCGGATCAGCTCCAGCGCGCGCCGGGCAGCCCGCGCTCGCGCACCGCAGCGGCCACGGGGAAGCCCTCGAACACCTGCGAGGTGCGGCCCGTCGCGCTGAACCCGGGCGGCAGCGAGCCCAGGCCCCCGGTGGCGAACAGGTCGGCTCCGTTCCAGCTCACGCGAGGCGGCCTGCCCGCCGCCGCGCCCCTACGCTGCCCGCCGTGGACGACGCGACCGCGGCGGGCGCGACGCCCCCGGTGCCCGAGCGGCTGACCGCCTTCGTCTCCGGCCGGGTGCAGGGCGTGGGCTTCCGCTGGTGGACGCGCTCGCAGGCGCTGGAGCTCGGCCTGACCGGGCGGGCGGTGAACAAGACCGACGGGCGGGTGGAGGTCGTCGCCGAGGGCCCGCGCCCGGCCCTGGAGCAGCTGCTGGCCCGGCTGGGCGAGCAGCCCGGCCCGCCCGGGCGCCCCGGGAGCGTCGGCGCCGTCGTGGGGCACTGGTCCGCCGCCCGCGGCGCGACGGGCTTCACCACGGGCTGAGCCCCCGCGCCGGTGCGCCCGTGCGGGTCCGGCCGTGCGGGTCGGTGCGCGGCTGCCGGGCGCGGCGGCCCGGCAGCGTCCCCGCCGCTGGTTAGGCTCGCTGACCGTGCACCTGAAGACCCTCACCCTCAAGGGGTTCAAGTCGTTCGCGTCCGCCACGACGCTGCGGCTGGAACCGGGGATCACGTGCGTGGTCGGCCCGAACGGCTCGGGCAAGTCCAACGTCGTGGACGCCCTGACCTGGGTGATGGGCGAGCACAGCGCCAAGAGCCTGCGCGGCGGCAAGATGGAGGACGTCATCTTCGCCGGCACCACCGGCCCGTCCGGGCGCGCGCAGCTGGGCCGCGCCGAGGTGAGCCTGACCATCGACAACACCGACGGCGCCCTGCCCATCGAGTACGCCGAGGTGACGATCACCCGGACGATGTTCCGCACCGGCGGCTCGGAGTACGCCATCAACGGCGCGCAGTGCCGGCTGCTGGACGTGCAGGAGCTGCTCTCGGACTCCGGCATCGGCCGCGAGATGCACGTCGTCGTCGGCCAGGGGCAGATCGACGCCGTGCTGCACGCCTCCCCGGAGGAGCGCCGCGCGTTCGTCGAGGAGGCCGCCGGCGTCCTGAAGCACCGCCGCCGCAAGGAGAAGGCGCTGCGCAAGCTCGACGCGATGGAGGGCAACCTCACGCGCGTGGCCGACCTGGTCACCGAGATCCGCCGCCAGCTCAAGCCGCTGGGCCGGCAGGCCGAGGCCGCCCGCCGCGCGCAGGTGGTGCAGGCGGACCTGCGCGACGCGCGGCTGCGGCTGCTGGCCGACGACCTCGTGCAGGCCCAGAGCACCCTGCAGCGCGAGGAGGCCGACGAGGCGGCGCTGCGCCGGCGCCAGGAGCGCGTGGAGGCCGACCTGGCCGAGGCCACCACCCGGCTGGCCGCCGCCGAGGCCGCCGCCGCCGCGGCCGCGCCCGACCTGGCCCGCGCCGTGGAGACGCACCACCGGCTGCAGGCGCTGGCCGAGCGGCTGCGCGGGGTGCGGGCCCTGGCCGCGGAGCGGCTGCGCCTGCTGGCCGCCGAGCCGGACGAGCGCACCGGCCGCGACCCGGGGGAGCTGTCGGCGGCCGCCGAGCGCGTGCGCGCGGAGGAGGCGCAGCTGACCGCTCTGGTGGCGCAGCACCGCGCCGCCCTCGACGACGTGCTCGCCCGCCGCGCCGAGGCCGACCGCGCCGCCGCCGAGGAGGACCGGCGCGTGGCCGCCGCCCTGCGCGCGGCCGCGGACCGCCGCGAGGGCCTGGCGCGCCTCGGCGGGCAGGTCGCCGCCGCCCGCAGCCGCGTGGAGGTCGGCGAGGCGGAGCTGGAGCGCCTCTCCGGCGCGCTGGCCGACGCCGAGCAGCGCCGCGCGCGCGCCCAGGCCGACTTCGCCGCCCTGGAGACGCAGGTCGCCGGCGTGGAGGAGGGCGAGGAGGGCCTGGACGCCGAGCACGAGGAGGCTGCCGCGGCCCTGGCCGCCGCCGGGGCCGCGCACGAGGCCGCCCGCGCCGAGGAGCGCACCGCCGCGCAGGAGCGCGCGCGCTGGGCCGCGCGCAAGGAGGCCCTGGAGATCGGCCTGGAGCGCGGCGACGGCGCCGGGGCGCTGCTGGCCGCCGGCGAGGCGCTCTCGGGCGTGCTGGGCTCGGTGGCCGCGCTGCTCGACGTCGAGCCGGGCTGGGAGCAGGCCGTGGCCGCCGCCCTGGGCGCGGCCGCCGACGCGGTCGCGGTGGCCGGCCCGGGCGCGGCCGCCGAGGCGCTGGAGCACCTCAAGCGCGAGGACGCCGGTCGCGCGCAACTGCTCGTCGCCGGTCCGGGCACCTCCGACTGGAGCCTGGTGGCCCCCGAGGGCAGCCGGCCGGCGCTGGAGCTCGTGCGCGCGCCCGAGGACCTGCGCCCCGCGCTGGTGCGCCTGCTCGGCGACGTCGTCGTCGTCGAGGACCTCGACGCGGCCCGGCGCGCGGTCGGCCGCGGCCTGGTGGCCGTCACCCGCGACGGCGACCTGCTCGGCGAGCACCGCGCCGCCGGCGGCTCGGCCTCCGCGCCCAGCCTGCTGCAGGTGCAGGCCGCCGTCGACGAGGCCGCCGACGCGCTCTCGGCCGCCGAGCACCGCCTGCAGCGCGCCCAGTTCGCCCTGACCGCCGCCGGGCACGAGCGCGCGCGCGCCGCGGACCGCGTCGAGGCGGCCCTGGAGCGCCTGCACGAGAACGACGCGCGCATGAACGCCGTGGCCGAGCAGCTGGCCCACCTGGGCGCGGCGGTGCGCGCCGCCGCCGCCGAGGCCGAGCGCGCCGCCGCCACCCGCACGCAGGTCGCCGCCCGCCTGGAGTCCGACCGCGCCCAGCACGCCGAGCTGGGCGAGCGCTTCGAGGCCGCCTCCGCCGCGCCCGCCGACGACGGCGCGGGCACCTCCACCGACGAGCGCGACCGCCTGGCCGAGCACGCCCGCGCCCTGGGGCGCGCCGAGACCGAGGCGCGCCTGGCGCTGCGCACCACCGAGGAGCGCGCCCGCGCCCTGGCCGGGCGCGCCGACGCCCTGGAGCGCCAGGCCGGCGAGGAGCTGCGCGCCCGCGAGCGCGCCGCGGCCCGCCGCGCCCGCCGCGCCGAGCAGCAGCGCGTGGCCACCGGTGTGCGCGAGGGCGCCGAGCGGGCCCTGGCGCGCTGGGAGTCCTCCGCCGCCGAGGCCGCCCGCCTGCGCGCGGCCGCCGAGAGCGCCCGCGCCCGCCTCGACGAGGAGGTCGGCGCCGCCCGCAGCGCGGTCGCCTCCCTGGGCGCCGAGCAGCAGCGCCTGGGCGACTCCCGCCACGCGGACGAGGTCGCCCGCGCCCAGCAGCGCTGGCGCGTCGAGCAGCTGCGCACCCGCTCCCTGGAGGAGCTGGGCACCGACCCGGACGTGCTGGTCGCCGAGTTCGGCCCGGACCGGCCGGTGCCGCCGTCACCGCCGGCGCCGGGGGACCCCGAGCCCGACGAGCCGGCGCAGCCGCGCCCGTACGTGCGCGCCGAGCAGGAGCGGCGCCGCCGCGCCGCCGAGCGGGCCCTGGCCCAGCTGGGCACCGTCAACCCGCTGGCGCTGGAGGAGTACGCGGCCATGGAGGAGCGCCACGCGTTCCTCGTCACGCAGTCCGAGGACCTCAAGAAGTCCCGCGGCGACCTGCTGGCCATCGTCAAGGAGGTCGACGAGCGCGTCGAGCGCGTCTTCGCCGAGGCCTTCGCCGACGTCGCCGCGCAGTTCGAGGAGGTCTTCCCGCGCCTGTTCCCCGGCGGCGAGGGCCGCCTGGTCCTCACCGACCCCTCCGACATGCTCGCCACCGGCATCGAGGTGGAGGCGCGCCCGGCGGGCAAGAAGGTCAAGCGCCTGTCGCTGCTGTCCGGCGGGGAGCGCTCGCTGGCCGCCGTGGCGATGCTCGTGGCCATCTTCCGCGCCCGCCCCAGCCCCTTCTACGTCCTCGACGAGGTCGAGGCGGCCCTCGACGACGCGAACCTCTCGCGCCTGATCACCCTGTTCGAGGAGCTGCGCGCCTCCAGCCAGCTCATCGTCATCACCCACCAGAAGCGCACGATGCAGATCGCCGACGCGCTCTACGGGGTGACGATGCGCGGCGACGGCGTGAGCACCGTCGTCAGCCAGCGCCTGCGGCAGGTGGCGCTGGCCTGACCGGCGGCCGGACGGCCGGCGGCCCGGTGGTGACGTCGCGGCGACCCCTTGGTCACGGAGCAGCAACACCACCGTGGCGCGGTGGTGCGGGCGGGGAGCGCGGGGCAGTGTGGGTCCCGTGGTGCTGACGACCCTGATCGTGACGTTCTCCCTCGTGGTGGGACTCGCGCTGGCGGTCCTGCTGTCCGTCGCCGCCCCGCCGATGCGCGCCCGCGGCAGCCGGCTGGTGGCGCGCCTGGACGCGCTGGCCGAGCGCTGGGGCCCGGTGGCGGCCCGCTCGGCCGCCCGCGCCCGCGAGCGCGCCCAGCACGCCGCCGAGCACGCCGCCGACCAGCTGGGCCAGCGCGCCGCGGCGCGCCGCACCCGCTCCGCCGAGGAGCCCGGGGCCGCGCGCGCCCGCTGAGGCCCGCGCCCGCTGAGCCCCGCGCCCGCTGAGGCCCGCGCCCGCTGAGCCCCGGCACCGCCCGGGACCGCCGGGCGGTGCGGGCGGCGGGGTCTGGGAGGATCGGCGTCCGTGGAGACCCTCGACATCGTCATCGGCGTCGCCGTCCTGATCGCCCTGGCGGGGGTCGGCGCCCTGGCCGGTCTGGTGCGCCCGCGGCGCCGGCGCGGCTCCGCGCTGCCGCGCACGCCGCACCAGGCCGACAGCCCGCTGCTCGGCTCGCGCCCGGACACCGACCCGCTGCCCGGCGTGGGCGACGACGCCGAGGTGCCGCGCGACTCGCCCAGCCGGGCCGTGGACGTCGTCGAGCTGCCGGAGGAGGCGCCCGGGCCGCTCACCGAGCGCCCCGCCTCGGCCGCCGGGCGCCTGGTGCGCCTGCGCGAGCGCCTGGCGCGCTCGAACTCCGCCCTGGGCCAGGGGCTGCTGGCGCTGCTCTCGCGCGACACCCTCGACGAGTCCACCTGGGAGGAGGTCGAGGAGACGCTGCTGCTGGCCGACGTCGGCGTCGGCCCGACCACCGAGATCGTCGACCACCTGCGCGAGCGCGTGCGGGTGCTGGGCACCCGCGAGCCGGCGCAGCTGCGCGAGCTGCTGCGCGAGGAGCTGCTGGCGGCGGTCGGCCCGGACGCCGGCCGCGCCCTGGCCACCGAGCGCCACGAGGACCGCCCCGCCGTGGTCCTCGTCGTCGGCGTCAACGGCACCGGCAAGACCACCACCGTCGGCAAGCTGGCCCGCGTGCTCGTCGCGCAGGACAAGGACGTCGTGCTGGGCGCGGCCGACACCTTCCGCGCCGCCGCCGCCGAGCAGCTGGCCACCTGGGGCGAGCGCGTGGGCGTGCCCACGGTGCGCTCCGAGCGCGACGGCGCCGACCCCGCCGCCGTCGCCTTCGACTCCGTCAAGGCCGGGATCGAGGCCGACGCCGACGTGGTGCTGGTCGACACCGCCGGGCGCCTGCAGAACAAGGCCGGCCTCATGGACGAGCTGGGCAAGGTCAAGCGCGTGCTGGAGCGGCACGGCCCCGTGGACGAGGTGCTGCTGGTGCTGGACGCCACCACCGGGCAGAACGGGCTGCGCCAGGCCGCGGTCTTCTCCGAGGTCGTGGCCGTCACCGGCATCGTGCTGACGAAGCTGGACGGCACCGCCAAGGGCGGCATCGTCGTGGCCGTGCAGCGCCAGCTGGGGGTGCCGGTGAAGCTGATCGGGCTGGGGGAGGGGCCGGACGACCTGGCGCCCTTCGAGGCCGCGGCGTTCGTGGACGCGCTGCTGTCCTGAGCGCGGCGCCCCGCGCCGACCGCGCCGTCCGCGCCGTCCGTGCGGAGCAGCGCGCGCAGCCGGGTGGGCACGCACGGTGAGGTCGCGGCGGCGCGCTGCTGCGGACGGGTGACACGCCGGGAGGCGTAACGCGATGTTCACACCGCGGGGGTCGCCGTCACCGACACGAAACACGCCGCGCCGACGGGCGTAACACGCCGGCGCCACGGTGGAGCCGCTCCACGCCGCACCCGCGGCTCCCCCGTCCCCCGCCGGCGCGCGCCGGCCTCGCGGAAGGCCCCTGTTGCCCATGGACACCGGTGACACCGCCTGGGTCCTCACCAGCGCTGCTCTCGTGCTGCTGATGACCCCCGGCCTGGCGCTCTTCTACGGCGGCATGGTCCGCGCCAAGAGCGTCCTGAACATGATGATGATGAGCTTCGGAGCCCTCGCGCTGATCAGCGTGCTGTGGGTGCTCTGGGGCTACTCGATGGCCTTCGGGGACGACGTCGGCGGCGGTCTGCTCGGCGACCCGTTCGAGTTCTTCGGCCTCTCGGGCCTGATGGGCACCAACGGCCTCGAGGGCGGGTTCCAGTCCAACAGCCTCGTCTTCACGATCCCCTCGATGGCGTTCGTGGCGTTCCAGGCCGTCTTCGCCATCATCACCGTGGCCCTGATCTCCGGTGCCGTCGCCGATCGCGCCCGCTTCGGCCCGTGGATGCTCTTCGCCGGCGTGTGGGCCACCGTCGTGTACTTCCCCGTGGCGCACTGGGTCTTCGCCTTCGACGGCGCCGAGTCCGAGACCGGCGGCTGGATCGCCAACCAGCTGCTGGCCATCGACTTCGCCGGCGGCACCGCGGTGCACATCAACGCCGGCGCGGCGGGCCTGGCCCTGGCGCTGGTGCTGGGCAAGCGCCGCGGCTTCGGCCGCGAGCCGATGCGCCCGCACAACCTGCCGCTCGTGATGCTCGGCGCGGGCCTGCTGTGGTTCGGCTGGTTCGGCTTCAACTCCGGCTCGGCGCTGTCGGCCAACGGCCAGGCCGCGACCGTCTGGGTCACCACGGTGGCCGCCACCGGCGCCGCGATCCTCGGCTGGCTGGTCACCGAGCGCTTCCGCGACGGGCACGCGACCTCCCTGGGCGCCGCCTCCGGCGCGGTCGCCGGCCTGGTGGCCATCACCCCGGCCTGCTCCGCGGTCAACCCGGTCGGCGCGCTCGTCATCGGCCTGGTCGCCGGCGTGCTGTGCGCCCTGGCCGTGGGCCTGAAGTACAAGCTGGGCTACGACGACTCCCTCGACGTCGTCGGCGTGCACCTCGTCGGCGGCCTGTGGGGCACCCTGGCCGTGGGCCTGTTCGCCACCAGCACCGCCACCGCCGGCGTGGACGGCCTCTTCTTCGGCGGCGGCGTGGACCAGCTGTGGCGCCAGGCGGTCGGCGCGCTGGCCGTCCTGGTCTTCTCCTTCGTCCTGACCTGGGTCATCGCCACCGCCATCCAGAGGACGGTCGGCTTCCGCCTGGACGTCGAGGACGAGGTCACCGGCATCGACCAGGTCGAGCACGCCGAGACCGGCTACGACCTGGGCACCCTCGGCGGCGGCGGCCTGGTCGGCGGTGGCGCCCCGCGCCCCGACGCCCGCACCAGCACCGCCCACGGCACCTCGGAGGTCTCCGCGTGAAGCTCCTCACCGCCATCATCAAGCCGCACAAGCTCGACGACGTGAAGGCCGCCCTGGAGGCCTACGGCGTGCAGGGCCTGACCGTCTCGGAGGCCTCCGGCTACGGCCGCCAGCGCGGGCACACCGAGGTCTACCGCGGCGCCGAGTACACCGTGGACATGGTCCCGAAGGTGCGCGTGGAGGTCCTCGTCGACGACGTGGACGTCGACGACATCGTCGAGGTGGTCGTCAAGAGCGCCCAGACCGGTCGCATCGGCGACGGCAAGGTCTGGACGCAGCCGGTGGACGACGTGGTGCGCGTGCGCACCGGCGAGCACGGGCCGGACGCCCTGTGAGCCGCTCCACCCCCGCGGTGCGAGGTCGCGCTGGGCGCTGACCTGCGCACCGAGCGACTCGCGCTGGCGGTGCGGGCCGGGCGTCCCGGCCCGCACCGCCGCGCCGAGCTGGTGCAGCTCGTGGAGTCGCGGCTGCGCGACGTGTGGGACCGGGCGGTCGCACCGCTGCCCGGGCTGCTGGCCGACCCCGACGGCCCGCCGGGGGCCACCTCCGGCGTGGCGCTGGCCTGCGTGGGCTCCCTGGCCCGCGGGGACTGCGGGCCGGCCAGCGACGTGGACCTGGTGCTCCTGCACGACGGCCGGCGCCTGAGCGCGCCCGACGTGGCCGCGCTGGCCGACCGCGTCTGGTACCCGCTGTGGGACGCCGGGCTGCGCCTGGACCACTCCGTGCGCACCGCGAAGGAGTGCCGCGAGGTCGCCGCCCACGACCTCGCCGCCGCCACCGGGCTGCTGGACCTGCGCGTGGTCGCCGGGGACGGCGGCCTGGTCGCGCGCACCCGCGGGCACCTGCTGGACGACTGGCGGGGGGGGGGGGGGGGGGGGCGGGCGGAGGGGCTGGTCTGCCTCTCCGAGCTCGACCTCCGCCGCGGCGAGGACGTCTACCTCGACGTGAAGTTACTAAATA
>NZ_JBJLRD010000003.1:0-135871 GCF_050871305.1 Kineococcus gypseus
AACCATAGACACCTCCCGGGCGAACCCGGAAAGCACCAGATCTTATGACTAGCTTGGTTTGACCTCTGATCTCGAAACCCCCACCCCCTGGCGAGGGAGCGGAGGACCAACACCAAAGGAATCCCCAACAGCAGCACCACCCGGCCCCGAACGAGACCAGGCACCACCACTGCCACGGGGTTGATTGTCTGGCATCAACACTTGGCACACTGTTGAGTTCTCAAGAACCGGACGCACCGGCACCCACCAGTCCACTCGGACCAGCCGGTCACCGCGCTTTTCGGCTCCGCCACCTTACCCCAGCACCAGGGCCCTCAAACACCAGGACCTCGATCTGCGACCAGGCGCCGGGAGCCGGCACCGCTCGGGGCAACCCCGTACCCATCGGACAGGCACCGGGTGCGCTGAAGCACCCGGTCGAAGATCCTCAGGAGTGGGGGACGACACCCTCACCCGCCACGGGGACCGGCCGGTGACCCGTCCGTTCCTCCCCGCTGCGCGGTGTGACCACTACGTTAACCACGCCCCACCGGGCGGTCAAATCGCGGTGCTCCGGGCGGGGCCGGGCGTCCCGGCCGCCGCGCGATCACTGCAGGGCGGACGTCAGCCGGGCCAGGTTCTCCTTGATCACGTGGGTGCGCGAGCGCGCGAGCCACTGCTCCAGGGTCAGCTCCGTGCAGCGCCGGCGGTAGTCGTCCTCCACGCGGCGCAGGTCGTCGGCGAAGGAGCGCCCGCAGACCATGAGGGTCAGCTCCAGGTCCAGCAGGAAGGAGCGCATGTCCATGTTGGACGAGCCGATGACCCCCACCTCCTCGTCCACCGTCAGGTGCTTGGCGTGCAGGACGTACGGTGCCGGGTAGCGGTGGATGCGCACCCCGGCGCGCAGCAGCTCCTCGTAGTAGGAGCACTCCGCGTAGTGCACCAGGGCCTGGTCGCCGTGCTCGGAGACGAAGAGCTCGACCTCCACCCCGCGCTCGGCGGCGGTGGTGATCGCGTTGAGCATCGACTCGTCCGGCACGAAGTACGGGCTCGTGATCGAGATGCGCCGCTGCGCCGAGTAGAAGAGGGCGTTGAAGAGCTTGAGGTTGTTCTCCCCCTCGAAGCCGGGACCGCTGGGCACCACCTGGCACTCCAGCCGGCCCGGCGAGCCCTCCGGGGAGACCTCGGGCCGCTCCGCCTCGAGCAGCTCGTCGGTCTCGGAGTACCAGTCGGTGATGAAGATGGCGTCCACGCCGGAGACGACCGGCCCCTCCAGGCGGACCATGAGGTCCTGCCACTGCAGGCCGCGGCGCACGTTGCCGCGCCGGTCGTAGCTGCGGTCGATGACGTTCTGCGAGCCCACCCAGGCGACGTCGCCGTCCACCACGAGCAGCTTGCGGTGGTTGCGCAGGTCGGGGCGCTGGTACTTCAGCTTGTGCAGCTGCACCGGCAGCATCGGGTGCCACTCGATGCCGCAGTCCTCCAGGAAGCGCACCGTGCGCCGGTAGCCGGGGTAGCGGATGGCGCCGAGGTGGTCGATGAGCACCCGCACCCGCACGCCGCGCCGCGCCGCGCTGCGCAGCGCCTCGAAGAACGGCTCGCTCGTCGGGTCCAGGGTCATCAGGTAGAACTCGACGTGCACGTGGTGGGTGGCCGCGTCCACGGAGCGGGCCATCGCGCGGATCGTCTCGTCGTAGTCGCCGCACAGCTGGGCGCTGTTGCCCCCCACCAGCGGCATCGAGCCGAGGTTGCGGTTGAGCTCTACGATCCCGGCCAGCCAGGGCGGCCAGGGGTGCTCGGTGCTCACCAGGTCCATCCCGCGCGTGGAGTCGAGGATCAGCTGGTTGATCTCGCGCTGCTTGCGGCGGCGCGCGCGCGGCAGCTTCGGGTTGCCGATGACCAGGAAGGCGATGACGCCCACGTAGGGGATGAAGAAGATCGTCAGCAGCCACGCCAGCGCCGAGCTGGGGCGCCGGTTGACGGGGACGACGGCGATGGCGGTCAGGCGCACGACGAGGTCGACGACCAGCAGCGCGACCGCCGACGCCGTCAGCGAGGGCGCCCACTCGGGCAGCGCGGGGATCACCGGCCGCCTCAGACCTGCACGACGCCGCGGGGCGTCTCGAAGGTGACCGCCCGCAGGCCGCGCTGGCCCTCGGAGTCGGGGTCGAGCCAGGTGAAGCTGATGCGGTCGGCGGCGAACTCCGGGGACAGGCCCATCCAGCGGCGCACGTGGTCCGGGTCGCCGGCGATGGTCAGCCCCGCCAGGCGGGTGCCGCCGGCCAGCGCGATCGCGGAGGGGTGCTGGGTGCGCGGGCCCTGCCACTCGATGAGCAGGGGCAGCTGGGGGTCCTCGCGCAGGCCCGGGGCGCCGATCTGCCGCCAGCGCAGCTCCACGCCGTCGGGGCGGCGGCGCACGCCCTCCTCGGCCACCTCGCCCAGGCGCTCCTCGTAGGCGGGCAGCCCCTCGACGGTCACCGCCCAGGTGAACCAGCCCCCGCCCGCCTCGGAGCGGCAGCGCACCGCCTGCCCGAAGACGGCCTTCTCGGCGACGGGGTGGTCGAGGACCTCGACCACCTCCACGTAGCAGCCCTGCGACAGCGGCAGGACGACGTTGCGGGTGCCGAAGCGCGGGTGCGGACCGCCGTCGACGACGCGCACGCCGAGCAGGGACGCCAGCCTGCGGGCGGTGGCCTGCAGGCCCTCGGGACCGGCGGCGTAGCCGACGTGGTCGACGCGCATGGCCACAGCCTCTCAGGCGCCCGGGACGCCCCCGCGCCCCGGGGCGGCGGCCGGGCCGTGTCCGGGGCGGGTGGCAGCATCCACGACGTGCCCGCAGCAGCCCCCTCCCCCGCCGTGCCCGACACCACCGACCGGGCCGCGCTGCGCGCCGAGGCGGAGGAGGTGCTGCGCCGCCTCGTCGGCGACGGCGGCGCCCGGCTGCGCGAGGACCAGTGGACCGCGATCGAGGCGCTCGTGGCCGACCGCCGCCGCGCCCTGGTCGTCCAGCGCACCGGCTGGGGCAAGTCGGCGGTGTACTTCGTGGCCACCGCGCTGCTGCGCGCGCGCGGCGCCGGTCCCACCGTGATCGTCTCGCCGCTGCTGGCGCTCATGCGCAACCAGGTCGCGGCCGCCGAGCGGGCCGGGGTGCGCGCGGTGACGGTGAACTCCACCAACGCCGAGGAGTGGGGGCGCGTGTACGAGGACGTGCGCGCCGGCGCCGTCGACGTGCTGCTCGTCTCCCCCGAGCGCCTGAACAACCCGGGCTTCCGCGACGAGGTGCTGCCGCCGCTGGCCGCGACCACCGGCCTGCTCGTGGTCGACGAGGCGCACTGCGTCTCCGACTGGGGGCACGACTTCCGCCCCGACTACCGCCGCATCCGCACGCTGCTGGCCGACCTGCCCGAGGGTATCCCCGTGCTGGCCACGACGGCCACCGCCAACGCGCGCGTCACCGCCGACGTCGCCGAGCAGCTGTCGGTCACGGGCACGCGCACGCTGGAGGACGTGCTCGTGCTGCGCGGGTCGCTGGACCGCGAGTCGCTGCGGCTGGCGGTGCTGCGCCTGCCCACCCACGCGCACCGCCTTGCCTGGCTGGTGGAGCACCTGCCGCAGCTGCCCGGCTCGGGCATCGTCTACGTGCTCACCGTCTCCGCGGCCGCCGACGTCGCCGACCACCTGCGCGCGCACGGCGTCGAGGCTGTGGCCTACACCGGCCAGACGGACCCCGCCGAGCGCCTGCAGGCCGAGGACGACCTCGTCCACGACCGCGTCAAGGCGCTCGTGGCCACCAGCGCGCTGGGCATGGGCTTCGACAAGCCTGACCTGGGCTTCGTGGTGCACCTGGGCGCCCCGTCCTCGCCGATCGCCTACTACCAGCAGGTCGGCCGCGCCGGCCGCGGCATCGACAGCGCCGAGGTCGTCCTGCTGCCCGGCGCGGAGGACCGCGACATCTGGCGCTACTTCGCCTCGATCGGCTTCCCCGGCGAGCAGGACGTGCGCGCGGCCCTGGCCGCCCTGGACGAGGCGGGCGCACCGGTGTCCACCCAGGCGCTGGAGACGCGCGTGGCGCTGCGCCGCAACCGGCTGGAGATGATGCTCAAGGTCCTCGACGTGGACGGCGCGGTGCGCCGGGTCCGCGGGGGCTGGCGGTCCACCGGCCGCCCGTGGAGCTACGACGCCGAGCGCTACGCGCGCGTGGCCGAGACCCGCGAGGAGGAGCAGCGGGCGATGCTCGACTACCAGGCGACCACCGGTTGCCGGCTGGAGTTCCTGCGCCGCGCGCTGGACGACCCGGACGCCGCGCCCTGCGGGCGCTGCGACAACTGCGGCGGCTACGACGTGCCGCGCGACGTCGACGAGGGGGCCGTCGAGCGCGCCGGCAGCGACCTGGCGCGGCCCGGGGTGCCGGTGGAGCCCAAGAAGCTGTGGCCCTCCGGGCTGGCCTCCCTGGGGGTGCCGCTGTCGGGCAAGATCGCCCCCGCCGAGCGCCCCGGCGAGGGGCGGGCGGTCGCGCGCACCACCGACCTCGGGTGGGGCTCGGCCGTGCGCGAGCTGTTCGCCCCCGGCGCACCCGACCAGGACACGCCCGTGCCGCTGCGGCGCGCGGCGGCCGCCGTGCTCGACGACTGGGCGCGCGGGCTGGGCCTGGACGGCGTCGTGGCGATGTGCTCGGCGTCGCGGCCGCGGCTGGTGGCGCACCTGGCCGACGGCCTGGCGCGCTACACCGGCCTGCCGCTGGTGGCGACGTTCGAGCTGTCGCCGGACGCCGGCCCCACCCGCAGCGACGTCAACTCCGCGCACCGGCTGGCGCAGGTCAGCGAGCGCTTCCGGCTGCCGGCCAGCGCCGCCGTAGAGGGGCGCACCCTGCTGCTCGTGGACGACCGCACCCGCAGCGGCTGGACGCTGGCCGTGGCCGCCCGCGAGCTGCGCCGCGCCGGCGCCGCGCAGGTGCACCCGTTCGTGCTGGCCGACGGCGAGTGACCGGCGCGGGCGCGGGACCCTCCCAGAACCCCTCTCAGGACCCTTCGACGACGCAGGAGGACGCGGTGGACGAGGAGAGCGGCCCGGCGGCGGGCACGGTGCACCCCGGGGGCACCCGCCCGGCGGTGCGGCTGGGCATGGTGGTGCTGGACACCCCCGACCCGCGGGGGCTGGCCACCTTCTACGCGCAGCTGCTCGGCTGGCGGGTGGACCCGGCAGACACCTCCGACGACTGGGTCAGCGTGCGCGGCGGGGGCGGCACCGCGCTGGGCTTCCAGCGCGCCCCGGAGCTGCCGCGCCCGACGTGGCCGGCCGGGGACGTGCACCAGCAGCTGCACCTGGACCTGGACGTCGACGACTACGACGAGCCGGAGGCGCGCGCCCTGGCGCTGGGCGCCACCGTGCTCGACGCCGGGCGCGACCACCTGGGCTTCCGCGTGTACGCCGACCCCAGCGGCCACCCGTTCTGCCTGTGCCGGCAGGACCCGGCCGGCGAGCCGCAGGAGTAGCCCCACCGCCCCCGAGCGCGCTCCCCGCGGTGCACGGCGTGCGCGAGCGCGCGGGCGCTGCGACGCTTCGCACCGTGACCCCGGAGCGCGCCACCACAGGCATCGTCGAGGGCGTCGTGGCCGTCGTCGGGCAGGTGGGTCGCGACCTCGTCCTCGCCGTGGACGACGTGCCCGGCCCCGGCGGGTCGGTGGAGGTGCGCGAGCGCCGCGAGGTGCTCGGCGGCAAGGGCGCCAACCAGGCGGTCGCCGCCGCGCAGCTGGGCACGTCCGCGGCGCTGGTGGGCGTGGTCGGCGACGACCCGGCCGGCGAGCAGGTGCTCGAGCAGGCCCGGCGCGACGGCATCGACGTGCGTTGCGTGGTGCGCCGCCCGGGCGCCACCACGGCGCTGCTCGTCGACGTCGTCTCCGGCGGGCGGCGCCGGCTGCTGGAGCACGTGCCGCAGGAGGTGCTGCTGACCGTGCAGGACGTCGAGGCCGCCACCGGGCTGCTGCGTCGCGCCGCCGCGGTCCTGGTGCAGCTGCAGCAGCCGGCCGGGGCCGTCTCCGCGGCGCTGCGCACCGCCCGCGGGGCGGGCCGCTTCGTCGTCGTCGACGGGGCCTCGCAGGACCCGGCGCTGCGCGAGGAGGTGCTCGCCTGCGCCACCGTGCTGCGCGCCGACGCGCACGAGGCCGAGCTGTTCCTCGGCCGTGAGCTGCACGGCCCCGAGGAGGTCCTGGCCGCGGCGTCCGAGCTGGTCGCCCGCGGACCGCGCCTGGTGGTGCTGGAGGCCGGTGCGGCGGGCAACGCCGCGGCGTGGCGGGGCGGCGGGGAGCTGGTGCCGCTGACCGACGTGGACGTGGTCGACCCCACCGGCGGCGGCGACTCCTTCACCGCCGCGCTGACCGTGGCGCTGCTGCGCGGCGAGGAGGTGGAGCGGGCGGTGCGGTGGGCCACCGCCGCCTCCGGCTCGACGGTGCGCCGCGCCGGCGGACGCCCGGCGCTGTCGGCGGACGAGCTCGACGAGCAGGCGGACCTGCTCGTCTGACGCCACCTCCCCCGCGCGGTGCCCCGCGGGGGCGGCGCGCAGCGGGCGCCGCGGCGGCCGGGCGGTGCTCAGCGGTGGCGCGAGGAGCGCAGCACCTGCACCAGGACGGGCACCAGGGTGATCAGCACGAAGACCCCCACGAGCGGGAGCAGGTAGCCCTCCAGCCCCGGCACGCGGCTGCCCAGCAGGTGGCCGAGCAGCACCAGGCCCGTCGACCAGACCAGCCCGCCGACGACCTGCCACACCGTGAAGGCGGCCACCGGCATCCCCAGGGTGCCGGCGAGGGGGTTCATCAGCGTGCGCACGACGGGGACGAACCGGGCCAGGACCACGGCGCGGCGGTAGCCGTAGCGCTGCAGCACGGCGCGGGCGCGCTGCACGCCCGCGCTGCGGCGCGGGTGACCCGGCCGCTCCAGCAGCGCCGGGCCCGCGCGGCGGCCGATGAGGTACCCGGTCTGCGCCCCC
Organism: Kineococcus gypseus; assembly: GCF_050871305.1. NCBI lineage: Bacteria > Bacillati > Actinomycetota > Actinomycetes > Kineosporiales > Kineosporiaceae > Kineococcus > Kineococcus gypseus. The sequence goes on from NZ_JBJLRD010000003.1 coordinate 6,962, forward strand.
AGCAGCGCCCCGGCGGCCGCGCCGGCCAGCACGGCGCCCAGCGGCAGGTGCGCGCCCGAGCCCGCCGGGGTGGCGGCCAGCAGCCCGGCGGTCAGCAGCAGGGAGTCGCCCGGCAGGAAGAAGCCCACGAGCAGGCCCGTCTCGGCGAAGAGGACGGCGAAGACGCCGAACGCGCCGGCGGAGGCCAGCAGCGCCTCCGGGTCGAGCAGTCCGCTCACCGTGCTCCTCCCGTCCGCCCCGGTAGACGCTACGGAGGCGCACCGGCGGCGGCAACCGCGGCGGCAGCGGCCGGGTCCGCCACAGGGGCCGGCGGGGCGGGCGGCGGCAGGACATCGGTACACGTTCGCGTGTACCGTCGAGGGGTGAGCGGCTCCCCCGCGGACGTGCTGTCCCGCTTCGGCCACGCCCTGTCCGACCCCACCCGCGCGCGCCTGCTGCTGGCGCTGCGCGAGGCCCCCGGGTACCCGGCCGAGCTCGCCGGCAGCTTGGGGGTCTCCCGGCAGAGCCTGTCCAACCACCTGGCGTGCCTGCGCGCGTGCGGGCTGGTCGTCACCGCGCCGGAGGGCCGGCGGGTGCGCTACGAGCTGGCCGACCCGCGGCTGCACCACGCGCTGGACGACCTGCTCGGCGTCGTCCTCGCCGTGGAGCAGGCGCTGTGCGCGCACGCGCACGCCGACGCGCACGCCGACGCGCACGCCGGCGCGGTGGCGCGGTGAGCGCCGGCCACGGCCACGGCCACGGCCACGGCCACGGCCACGGCCACGGCCACGGCCACGGGCACGGGCACGCCGAGCAGGACCGCCGGCGGCTGGCGGGCGCGCTGGCCGTGACGGCCGCGGTGCTGGTGGCCGAGGTCGTCGGCGCCTGGGTCTCCGGCAGCCTGGCCCTGCTGGCCGACGCCGCGCACGTGCTCACCGACGTGGCCGGCCTGGCGGTCGCGCTGGTCGCCGCCCACCTGGCCACCCGCCCGCCGAGCCCGAGGCGCACGTGGGGCTACCGGCGCGCCGAGGTGCTGGCCGCGACGCTGCAGGCGGCGGCGCTGCTGGCCGTGGGCGCCTTCGTCCTCGTCGAGGGCGTGCGCCGGCTGCTGGAGCCGCCGCCGGTGTCCTCCACGGCGATGCTCGTCTTCGGCGCCGTGGGCCTGCTGGGCAACGTCGTGGCGCTGCTGGTGCTGCTGCGCGGCGGGGGCGCGCGCGGGGTCAACGTGCGCGCCGCGGTGCTGGAGGTGGTCAACGACGCCCTCGGCTCGGTGGCCGTGCTCGTGGCCGCGGCCGTCATCGCGCTGACGGGCTGGACGCGCGCGGACGCCGTCGTCTCCGTGCTCATCGGCGCGCTCATCGTGCCGCGCACGGTGAAGCTGCTGCGCGAGACGACGGGCGTGCTGCTGGAGGCGACACCGCCCGGGCTGGACCTCGACGAGGTGCGCCGGCACCTGCTGGAGCTGCCGCACGTGCAGGAGGTGCACGACCTGCACGCCAGCCAGATCACCTCCGGGCTGCCCGTGCTCTCCGCGCACGTCGTGCTGGACGACACGTGCTTCCTGGACGGGCACGCCCCGGAGATCCTGGACCGGCTGCAGGCGTGCGTGGCCGAGCACTTCCCCGTGGCCGTCGAGCACGCCACGTTCCAGCTCGAGCCCGCCGGCCACGGCGGGCACGAGACCGCCACCCACGACTGAGCGCGAGCGGCGGCCGCCGGGCCGCCGGAGAGCCGCCGGGGAGCCGCCGTGAGGGGCCGTCAGCCGATGAGGGCCTGCGCCAGCTCGTGCCAGGAGCGCAGCGGGAACTCGTCGCCGGAGGCGGTGAGGACCTGCACGGCCACCTCGTCCGCGCCGGCGTCGACGTGCCGGGCGATGCCGGCGACGACGGTGGCGGTGTCGCCCCAGGGGATCAGCTCGTCCACGAGCCGGTCGCTGCCGCCGTCGGCGAAGTCCTCGTCACCGTAGCCGAAGCGGCGCAGGTTGTTCGTGTAGTTCGGCAGGGACAGGTAGCCGGTGGCGTAGCGGCGGGCGACCTCGCGGGCGCGCACCGGGTCGCTCTCGTGGACGACGGCGACCTCCGGTGCCAGCAGCGCCCCCTCGCCGAGGACCTCGCGCGCGGAGGAGGTGTGGGCGGGGGGCGTGAAGTAGGGGTGCGCCCCCAGGGAGCGCTCGCGCGCCAGGTGCAGCATGCGCGGGCCCAGCGCGGCCAGCGCGCGCCGCTCGCGCGGCACGCCCCCGTCGGCGTCCAGGGCGTCGAGGTGCTCCACGGTGCGCGAGTAGGGCTTGGAGTAGTCCTGGCCGGAGCGCTCGACGATGGCGGCGTGGCTGTTGCCCAGGCCCAGCAGGAACCGGCCGGGGTGGCGGCGCTCGAGGTCGGCGAACCCCTCGCGGGTCTGCTCGGGCGTGGCGGCGTACACGCTGACGATGCCGCTGGCCACGCCGATCTCCTCGGTGGCCTCGAGCAGCTCGCCGAAGACCGGGTGCAGGCCCGGGTCGAAGCCGCCGGAGAGCCAGATGCGCGCGTACCCGAACGCCTCGACCTCGCGGGCGGCCGCGCGCGCGTCCTCGCGGCGCGCGGGGTCGGCCCACGGGGCGCCGCCCCACAGGCTGATGCGCGCCCGCGCGGCGGGCTTGGTGCTGTCGGGGGCCAGGAGCGGGTCCGTCACGCCCTCACGCTAGGCAGCGCCCGGGCACCGCGCACCCGCACCACCGGGGGCGGGGTGATCGAGGACACGTCGCCGGCGGCGCCCGTGCCCGCCGCGACGCGCGAGACTGGGAGCGACCCCGCCGTCGCCGAGGAGGAGAGCCGTGCCCGCCGCCGCCCGCTGGTTCCGCGTCATCGCGTTCGTCGAGGCGGCGTCCTGGACGCTGCTGCTCGTCGCGATGTTCCTCAAGTACGTGCTGGACGTCGAGACCCCGCACGAGGGCGGCGTGCCGATCGCCGGGCCGATCCACGGCGCCGCGTTCGTCGTCTACCTGCTCTCCGCGCTGTGGGCGGCGTGGCGGCTGAAGTGGCGCCCGGGCACCGTCCTGCTGGCGCTGGCGGCCAGCGTGCCGCCCCTGTTCACGGTCGTGTTCGAGCGGTGGGCCGCGCGCACCGGCCGCCTGGCCGGCCCGGCCGCCGCACCGCGGGCGCGCGCCGGAGCGGGCGCCCGCGGCTGACCGCGACGCTCAGCCCACCGGCGCTCAGAGCACCGGCGCGGCCGCCCCCGCGCGCCGGCGCGCGACCGCTGCGGCGGCGTCCTCGGCGATGAGGTCCGCGTTCAGGGCCGCCCCCGCCATCACCCCGGCCGCGGCGGAGGAGCCCACCTGCGCCATCGGGTCGGCGACGTTGCCCGCCACCCGCAGGCCCGGCACGTCGGTGGACCCGGCGGGCCCGGCGCGCAGCGCGCTGCCCACGACGTGCCCCATCACCTCCACGTCCACCGGCGCCAGGCCCAGCCCGGCCAGGAACGGCGCGCGCACCACCGGGCGCGAGGCGACCGCCAGCGCCCGCGCGGGCAGGACGCGACCACCGGCCAGCTCCACGCCGACCAGCGCGTCGCCCTCCACCCGCAGGGCGGCGGCCGGGCCCTCGACGACCGCGATGCCCAGCGCGTCGAACTGCTCGCGCTGCTCCTCCGACGGCTCGGCGCCGTGCAGCACGAGCGCGACGTCGGCGCTGAGCTGGCGCCACACCAGCACCTGGTGGAAGGACAACGGGCTCGTCGCCAGCACGGCGATCGGCTGCTCGCGCACCTCCCAGCCGTGGCAGTACGGGCAGTGCACGACGTCGCGGCCCCACCGCTCGCGCACCCCCGGCACCTCGGGCAGCTCGTCGACGACCCCGGCGGTCACCAGCAGCGCCCGCGAGCACAGCGCGCGCCCGTCGGCCAGGACCACCTCGAACCTCTCCGCGCCGGGCTCGGCGCCCTCCAGCCGCCGGGCGGCGGCGACCTCGCCGTCGACGACCTCGCCGCCGTAGCCGGCCAGCTCGCGCCGGCCGATCGCCAGCAGCTCGCGCGGCGCGACGCCGTCGCGGCTGAGGTAGTTGTGCGCGCCCTCGGCGGGCGCGTTGCGCGGCCGCCCCGCGTCCACCACGACCACCCGCCGGCGCGAGCGCGCCAGCGCCACCGCCCCGCTCAGGCCGGCGGGACCACCGCCGACGACCACCACGTCCAGGACCCGCGCGTCCCGCTCCGGCACCTGCTGCGGCACCTGCTGCGGCACCTGCTCCAGCACCTGCTCGTCCACGTGGACCACCTCCGCGCAGGACGCTCGCCCGCCGGGGCCGCGGCGGTCGAGCGTTCGTGCCGGAACGGCAAACGAGCGGCTCCGGCGGGCGGCTACAGGTAGCGCAGCGGGTCGAAGTCGGCCAGCGGGATGATGCGCACGCGCGGCAGGACGACGTTGAAGGCGCGCACGTCGTCCTCGAGGTCGTACACGCGCAGGCCCCGCTCCGACAGCGCGGCGTACTGGTTGTTGACGAACTCGCGGAACGCGAACAGCCCCACGCGGCGGGTGCCGTCGAGCAGGGCGTCGATCTGCGGCAGGAAGTCGCCGTCGTGGCTGGCGAGCAGCACGTCGCCCTCGCGCCCGGCCAGCGCCTCCAGCGTGCGCTGGATGCCGATGTCGACGACCTTCTCGCCGGGCCCGCCGGACAGCGGGATGGGCTGGTAGCCCAGCGCCAGCAGCGCCTGCACGAACGACATCGGCAGGTAGCCGGAGGTGGCGTTGAGGAAGAACAGGCCCTTGGCGGGCTGCTGGTGCGTGGTGCGCGCGAAGTCCAGCAGCCGCTCCCAGCGCGGGCGCTGCTCGGGGGCCGGACGACCCTCGAGGATCGAGGCGCCCAGGGTGGCGTCGATGTTCTCCCCGTCGACCACCACGTAGGTGGTGGAGCTGCCGCCGGTCGTCGCGCTCGTCACGCCCCGAGGCTAGCGCCCGGGCACCGGCGGGCGCGGGCGCGCCGGGCCGTCACGGCGCGCACTGGTCGGTCACCCCCGAGGAGAGCACGCCGGGGCCGCCGAGGATCGCGCGGTACGTGAGGCGCGGGTCCGTGGAGTACTCCGCCACCACCGTCGGCGCGCAGTCCTGGTGCACCAGCAGCAGCGGCGAGCCGCCGGCGCCGGTGACGGCGGCCAGCGGGGCGCCGGAGAGCGCGTCGGGGAAGTCCTCGCCGGAGGCGAGGAAGACGGAGGTGGCCTCGGGGAAGACGACCTCGGCCACGCGCGCGGAGGTCTCGTAGCGGTCGGCGCCGTCCAGGCGCACCAGCCCGTCGGGGTCCTCCAGCAGCGCGGCGGCCTCGCGCTCGACCGCCTCGCCCACCGCCCCGGTCCCGCCGAGCACGACCAGCCGCGACAGCGGTTCGGCGCGCAGCCAGGTCGTGGTGCGCCCGGGCAGCCGGTCCGGCTCGGTCAGCAGCAGCGGCCCGCCCGCGGCGGCGGCCAGGGCCGCGCCGGGCAGCGCGTCGGGGAAGGCGTCGCCGCGCACGAGCACCGCGACCTCGACGGGGTCGGGGAAGAACTGCTCGGCCAGCAGGGCGGCGGTGGCGTAGCGGTCCTCGCCGGCGGTGCGGGTCACCAGCGCGTCCGGCAGCAGCTCGCGCACCCGCTCCAGGACCCGCTCGCCCACGCGCACCGGGCCGCCGACGACGTGCACGGCCGGCGGGGACAGGCGCACCAGCTCGGCCTCCACCGCCGCCGGCAGCGCGCCGGCGCGGGTGAGCAGCAGCGGGGCGCCGAACCGCGCCGCCGCGGCGCCGGCGGCCAGCCCGTCGGGGAACACCTCGCCGGAGGCGAGGAAGACCCGCTCGACGTCGGCGGGCGCGAACTCCGCGGCCACGAGGGCGGAGGTGGCGTAGCGGTCCGCGCCGCCGAAGCGCTGCACCACCGACGGCGGCAGGACCTGCGCCGCGGCCGGCGCCGAGCCCCACGGGCCGGCCAGCAGGGCGAGCGCGGCGCAGGCGAGGGCGGGACGGGTGCGGACGCGCACGGCGGCCTCCTGGTGCGGTGGTGGGGAGCGGCGGGGGACCCCGCCCGCGCGGGAGCGTAGGAGCGCAGCGGCGCGCCCCGCCGGGATTTCCCGGGCGGGCGCTCAGCCCCGGTCGGCGGGCGCTCAGTCCCGGTCGGCGGGCGCGCGGGCCGCGTCGTCGGGCGCGGGAGCCGGGGCGGTCGCCGCTGCCAGGCGCTGCGCCCACGTGGCCAGGTGCTCGCGCAGCTCGGCCGGCTCCAGCACCGTGAACGGCGCGCCCGCGCGCAGCAGCGCGAACGCCGCCCAGTCCAGCGAGGTCGTCGTCGCGCGCACCTCGCAGCACCCCCGGCCCGCCTCCTCCACCCGCGCCCACGGGCCCAGCTCGCGGCGCACCGCCGCCGCGGGCGCCCGCACCAGCGCGCGCACCGCGTGGCGCGGCGAGGCGCCCGTGAAGCGGTGCCGCACGAACTCGCCGGCGTCCCCGCCGGGCACCTCGCGCGGCGCGAACGCCCGGCCGGTGGGGCGCACCCCGCGCACGCGGTCCAGCCGGAAGACCCGCCAGTCGTGCCGGTGCAGGTCGTGCGCCAGCAGGTACCAGTGCACGCCCGAGCGCACCAGGCGGTGCGGCTCGGCGCAGCGCACGGCCGCCTCCCCGCGCGCGCCGGTGTGCTCGAACTCCACCCCGGTGCGCTCGCGGCACGCCTGCGCCAGCGCCGTGAGCACCTGCGCGTCCACCGCCGCGACCGGCTCGCTCCAGCGCGCCGGCACCGTCGCCTCGCCCAGGGCGCCGGCGCGGCGGCGCAACCTCGCCGGCAGCACCGCCGTCACCTTCGCCAGCGCCCGCACCGAGGCCTCCGCGGTGCCGGCGACGGCGCTGTCCGCGGCGGCCTGCAGGCCCACCACCAGGGCCACGGCCTCGTCGTCGTCCAGGACCAGCGGCGGCAGGCTCGCGCCGGGCAGCAGCCGGTAGCCGCCGGCGCCGCCGCGGTGCGCCTGCACGGGGTAGCCCAGCTCGCGCAGCCGGTCCACGTCGCGGCGCAGCGTGCGCAGCGACACCTCCAGGCGCGCGGCCAGCTCCGCGCCGGTGACGAGGCGGTGCGACTGCAGCAGCGCCAGCAGCTCCAGCGCGCGCGCCGTCGTAGACACGGGGACCTCCCGACTGCTCCGGGCACCGGTCAGGGAGTGGCACCTTCCCGCACGAGTGTGGAGGCATGACCACGACGACGACCACCCCCACCACCCCCGCGAGCGCCCCCGGGAGCGCGTCCTCCCGCGAGGTCGAGGACCTGCTGAGCACGCTGGCGCAGCACCGGGGCTTCCTGAAGCACACCGTGCGCGGCCTGAGCGACGAGCAGGCGGGCCTGCGCACCACCGTCAGCGAGCTGTGCCTGGGCGGGCTCGTCAAGCACGTCACCCTCGTCGAGTCCGGCTGGACCGCCTTCCTCACCGAGGGCCCCGAGGCCGTCGCCGGCGCCGGCGGGGACTCCTGGGCCGACGGGTTCCGGATGACGCCCGGCGAGCACCTGGCCGACGTGCTCGCCGCCTACGACGCCGTCGCCGCCCGCACCGAGCAGGTCGTGCGCGCCCTGCCCGACCTCGACGCCGAGCACGAGCTGCCCTCGGCGCCGTGGTTCACCCCGGGCGCGCGCTGGTCGGCGCGGCGCGTGCTGCTGCACGTGCTGGCCGAGACCGCGCAGCACTCCGGGCACGCCGACGTGCTGCGCGAGTCGCTGGACGGGCAGAAGACGATGGGCTGAGCGCGCCCCCACCCGGCGCCACGGGACCGGGGGCCGGCGCGCATCGACCGGCCCCCGGCGGGGTACGTGCAGGCCATGAGCGGGAAGTCGTCGAAGGACTACGGCGAGGACTACACGGAGCCCGAGCTGCGCGAGCGGCTCAAGGAGGAGATCAAGGCCGGCGACAAGGGCGGGCGGCTCGGGCAGTGGAGCGCGCGCAAGAGCCAGCTGCTCACCCACGAGTACGAGGCGCAGGGCGGCGGCTACCGCCACCCCGGCGAGCGCAGCGAGTCCCAGCAGCACCTGCAGGAGTGGACCGAGCAGGACTGGCGCACCGCCGACGGCTCGGCGCAGGCGCGCACCGGCGACGGCACGAAGCGCTACCTGCCCGACGCCGCCTGGGAGCTGCTCAGCGACGAGGAGAAGCGCGCCACCGACGAGCGCAAGCGCTCCGGTAAGGGCCAGCACGTCGCCAACACCGAGGCCGCCAAGCACGCCCGCGAGGCCGCCGAGCTCATCGACCTGACCGCGGCCGAGGCCGCCGAGCGGGTGCGCGGCATGGACGACGCGGACGAGCTCGCGCGCGCCGAGAAGGCGGAGAAGGACCTCGGCAAGGGACGCAAGACGGTGCTGGAGGCCATCGGCAGGCGCCGCGAGCAGCTCTGAGCAGCCCGCCCGCGCCCCGCCCGCACCGGACGGGCCCGCCGCTCAGGCGGGCGCGTCCGGGCCGGGCGGGCGGCGCAGCCCGGCGGCGCGCAGCTGCAGGTCCGCCAGGGCGCGCACCGCGCCCGCGTCGCCCGCGCGCCAGGCGGCGACCGGGTCCGGGTGCGCGGCCAGCAGCTGCGCGGGCTCGCTCAGCTGCAGCGCGCGCAGCGCCAGCAGCTCCTCGCCGCCCGGGGTGCGCAGCAGCCGGCGCGCCTCCTGCGCGCGGCGCCACCAGCGCAGCCGCGGCACCAGCCGCAGCAGCGTGACCAGCACCACCGGCACCGCGGCGGTCGCCACCCCCAGCACGGTGGCCAGCTGCAGCACGCCGTCGACCTGCTCCTGCCCGGCGGCGGCCAGCGAGCCGGCCCCCTCGGCGGCGCGACCGAGCGGAGCGGCCAGCTCCTCGCCCACCAGCGGCACCTCGCCGGCGCTGCGCCCGGCGGCGTCGAGCTGACGGGCCAGGTCGCGCGCACCACCGGCGAGGCCGCGGGCGGGGTCGGCCAGCGCCGCGACGGCACCGGCCACCGCGCGCCCCAGCAGCACCGAGAGCACCACCAGCACCAGCCACACCGCGTCGGCGGCGACCTGGCGGGCGCGCACGCCGGGAAGGTCCGCGTACCAGCGCACCGCCGCGCCCCTCAGCGCACGCCGGCGAGCTCGCCGGCCAGCGCAGGCAGCACCTCGCCCAGCGGGGCGTCCACGCGCACGTCCGCCTTCGCGTCCCCGCGCGTCGGCCCGGAGTTCACGATCGCCACCGGGGTGCCGCGCTTGGCGGCGTGCAGCACGAAGCGGTAGCCGGACATCACCGTCAGGGACGAGCCCAGCACCAGCAGGGCGCGCGCGGCGTCGACCAGCGCGAAGGAGGCCTCCACGCGCTCGCGCGGGACGGTCTCGCCGAAGAAGACCACGTCGGCCTTGAGGGCGTCCTCGCTGCAGCGCCGGCACGGCACCGTGCGGAAGCCTGCCAGCTGCTCGTCGGTCAGGTCCGCGTCGCCGTCGGGGTTCAGGGCCCGGAACTCGCGCACCCGCGCGTCGAAGGCCGGGTTCGCCGCGCGCAGCCGCACCGCCAGCTCCGCGCGCGGGCTCACCTCCGCGCAGCTCAGGCACACCACCCGGTCCAGGTTGCCGTGGATCTCCACCACGCCGCGCCCGCCGGCCGCCACGTCCAGGCCGTCGACGTTCTGGGTGATCGTGCCGTCGACCAGGCCGGCGGCGCCCAGCGCGGCCAGCGCGCGGTGCCCGGCGTTGGGGCGCGCGCGCCGGAAGTGCTCCCAGCCGACGTGGCTGCGGCCCCAGTAGCGCCGCCGGGCCTCCGCCGAGCCGGTGAACTGCTGGTACGTCATCGGGGTGTGCCGCTGCAGGGAACCGCCGGGGCCGCGGTAGTCCGGGATGCCCGAGTCCGTCGACAGGCCCGCGCCGACCAGGGCGACCACGCCCCCGCCGGCGACGAGGTCCCGCAACCGCCGCTGACCGTCGCCGCCGGGCTCGCGCTCGTCCACGCGCCCATGCTGCCCGCCGCGCGCCCCGCGCGCAGGACCGGCCCCGGGGCGCTGCCGGGCTCAGCGCCCGCCGCTGACGTCCAGCGTCGTGCCGGTGACGTAGGAGGCGGCGTCCGAGAGCAGCCACACCACCGCCTCGGCGACCTCGGAGGCCTCCCCGCCGCGGCCCATCGGCACGGTGCGCTGCAGGCGCTCCACGCGCCCGGGGTCGCCGGCGGAGGCGTGGATGTCGGTGCGGATCAGCCCCGGGCGCACCCCCACCACCCGGATGCCCTGACCGGCGACCTCGCGCGCCAGGCCCACCGTCAGCGCGTCCACGGCGGCCTTGGAGGCGGCGTAGTCGACGTACTCGCCGGGGCTGCCGAGCACCGCCGCGCGCGAGGAGACGTTGACGACGGTGCCCCCGCCGTGGCGGGCCATGCGCACCACCGCCTCGCGCGCGCACAGGAACGCGCCGACGACGTTGACCTCCATCAGCCGGCGCACCCGGGCGGCGTCGATGTCCTGCACCCGCGCCGCGGGGGCGTTGACGCCGGCGTTGTTGACCAGCCCGGTGACCGGGCCGAGCTCCTCGGCCTCGGCGAACAGGTGCCGCACGTCGGCCTCGTCGGAGACGTCGGCGCGCACCGCCTTCACCGGCGTGCCGAGCTCGGCGGCCTGCTCGGCGACCACCTCGGCGGCCTCGCGGCGGGTGGACCAGCTGAAGCACGTGGGCACCCCCCGCGCCGCCAGCGCCTGCACGACGGCGGCGCCGATCCCCCGGCTGCCGCCCGTCACCACCACGGTCCCCTGCGCCTGCTGCACGCCGGGCACGCTACCCACCCACACCGCCACTGTCCGTCACCGCCCGTCCCGGCGCGGGAGCACCGGGCGCGTCGGCGGGACCCGCGAAGGCCTGCGCCGTCCACAGGTGCAGCAGCGCGTACCCGCGCCAGGGCCGCCACGGCTGCGCCCGCGCCAGCGCCTCGGCCTGCCCGACGCCGCCCAGCGCGCGGCGCAGCACGAGGTCGCCGGGCAGGAAGGCGTCGTCCTCGCCCAGGGCGCGCAGCGCCACGTAGTCGGCCGTCCACGGGCCCACGCCCGGCAGCGCCAGCAGCTGCGCGCGCGCCGCGGCGGCGCGCCCGGCCGCGCGCGCGCCGTCCAGGTCCAGCCCGCCGGCCAGGGCCGACGCCACCGCGTGCAGGGCCCGCGAGCGCGCCCCCGTCACCCCGGTGGCCGCGCGCAACGCCTCCGGGCCGGCCGCGGCCAGCACCGCCGGCTCGGGGAAGGCCAGCAGCCCGCCGCCGCCGGGACGGCCGAACGCGGCCACGAGCCGGCCGCCGAACGTGCGCGCGGCGGCCAGCGAGACCTGCTGGCCCAGCACCGTCAGCAGCGCCGTCTCCGCCCCGGACACCGCGCGCGGCACCCGCAGGCCCGGGCGGGCGGCCACCAGCGGCGCCAGCGCGGGGTCGGCGCCCAGGTGCGCCTCGGCGGCGGCGACGCGGCCGTCCAGGTCCAGCCAGCGGCGCACCCGCGCGCCCACCTCCGCCAGGGCCGCCGCCGGGGCGCGCACGACGACGCGCTCGCAACGCTGCGCGGTGCCCAGCACGACCGCCACCGGCACCGGGCCCGCGGCGGTGGGCAGCAGGCGCTCGTGGGTGCCGGTGGCGCCGTCGTGGCGCTCGGCGCCGGGCAGGGCGTGCGCGCGCAGGAAGCGCAGCAGCGGGTCGGCGGGCAGGCCGCCGGGCACGTCGAGGACGAGCTCGCCGGTCGGGCCGTCCCCGTCGCTCGCGCCGTCGCCGCCGGCCGCGCCGTCGCCGCCGGCCGCGGGGCCCGTCACGACGCCGCGCGCCGCGGCGGCGCGCCGGAGCGCTGCGGGTCGAAGACCGGCGGGTCGGCGGGCACGAGGTCGGGGTCGTCCTCGCGGAAGGTGCGCACCCGCCCGGGCGGGGTGTGCGGGCCCTCGAAGCGCACCGTCACCCGGCCCACGCCGGAGCCCTGCACCCAGCCGGGGCCGTGCTCGGCGTGCTCGACGTCCTGCCCGGGGCGCCAGCCCGCCCGCGCGGGCGGGCCGTACGGGTGCCCCGAGCCGCCGGGCACCAGCGCGCCCGGCTCGCCCTCCTCGCCCTCCCCGGCACCCTCCGCCTCGTCCGGCCCGCCCGGCGGCGCCGCGCCCGGCTCCAGCAGGTCCGCCAGCAGGTCCGCCTGCGCGAACTCCGACAGCCCCGACACCCCCACCCCCAGCAGGCGCACCCCGTCGGCGACGTCGACGCCCTCGAGCAGCTCGGCGGCGTGCGCGGCGATCTCGCGCGCCGCCGACGTCGCGTGCGGCAGGGTGCGCGAGCGGTTCAGCGTGGTGAAGTCGTAGCGGCGCACCTTCAGCGTCACCGTGCGCCCCGAGACCCCCGCGGCCACCAGGCGCGCGGCGACCCGCTCGGCCGAGCGGCGGGTGCGCTCGGCCAGCTCGCGCCGGTCGGTCAGGTCCAGCGGGAAGGTCTCCTCCGCCGAGACGGACTTCGCCTCCCGCTCGGGCACCACCGGGCGCGGGTCCACCCCGCGCGCGAAGGCCAGCAGGCCGGTGCCGTGGGCGCGCCCGAGCATGCGCACCAGCTCCCCCTCGTCGGCGGCGGCCAGGTCGCCGACGGTGCGCAGCCCGCTGCGCACCAGCCGGTCGCCGGTCACCGCGCCCACGCCGGGCACCCTGCGCACGCTCAGCGGCGCCAGCAGCGCGTGCTGCTCGGCGGGGGGCACCACGACCAGGGCGTCGGGCTTGCGCAGGTCCGAGGCGATCTTCGCCACGAGCTTGCTGGGCCCGGCGCCCACCGACACCGTCAGCCCGGTGCGCTCGCGCACCGCCGCGCGGAACTCCGCGGCGACCCGCGCGACGGCCGCCGCGTCGAGGTCGTCGTGCGCCGCGCCGAGGTCCACGTACGCCTCGTCCATCGAGACCGGCTCCACCAGCGGCGACAGCTCCCGCGCCAGCGCCATCACCTGCTCCGAGACGACCCGGTAGGCGCTGAAGCGGCCGGCCAGGTAGGCCGCGTTCGGGCACAGCCGGCGCGCCTGCGCCGTCGGCATGGCCGAGCCGACGCCGAAGACGCGCGCCTCGTAGCTGGCGGTGGCCACCACCCCGCGCCCGCCGGTGCCGCCGACCACGACGGGCCGCCCGCGCAGCGAGGGCTTGTCGCGCTGCTCGACCGCGGCGAAGAAGGCGTCGAGGTCCAGGTGCAGCACGCCGGGGCGGGTCGGGTCCGGGCGCGAGCGCACCGGGGACGCACCGGGGGGCAGCACCCGACGAGTCTGCACCCCGCCGCCGACACCACCGGGCCGCGACACCACCGGGCGGCGCTCGCGGCGCGGACGGCTAGCCTCGGGCGGTGACACCACCCCCGGACGCCCCGTGGACCTGAGCACCCCGGAGCTGGTCCTGCTCGTCGTCGCCGCCCTCGTCGTCGGCTTCGCCAAGACCGCGATCGGCGGCGCCGGCACCCTGGCGGTGGCGGCGTTCGCGGCCGTGCTGCCCGCGAAGGAGTCCACCGGCGCGATCCTGCCCCTGCTCATCGTCGGCGACCTGTTCGCCGTGGCCGCCTACCGCCGCCACGCCGACTGGGCGCTGCTGCTGCGGCTGCTGCCCAGCGTCCTGCTCGGGGTGCTGCTGGGCGTGTGGTTCGTCGACGTCGTCGACGACACGCTCATGCGCCGCTCCATCGGCGCGGTGCTGGTGCTGCTCGTGGCCACCCACCTGCTGCGCCGTTACCGCCTGCACCGCGCCGGCACCGACGCGCTGCCCGCCTCCCCCGCCCGGCGCCGGCTGCTCGCCGCCGCGCTCGGGCTGCTGGCCGGGTTCTGCACGATGGTCGCCAACGCCGGCGGCACGCCCATGTCGATCTACCTGTTCACGATGGGCCTGGGCGTGATGTCCTTCCTGGGCACCGGGGCGTGGTTCTTCTTCCTGCTCAACCTCATCAAGCTGCCGTTCAGCGCGGGGCTGGGCCTGGTCAGCGCCGAGTCCCTGCGCCTGGACCTGCTGCTGGTGCCGGCCGTCGTGGTGGGCGCGCTGCTGGGGCGCTGGCTCGTGCGCCGGATGGACCGGGACCTGTTCGAGAACGTCGTGCTCGGCGCCTCGGGGCTGTCCGGGCTGAACCTGCTGCGCTGAACCCGTTGCGCTGAGGAGGCCGTCGTGGAGCTGTCGCCGCGCGAGGTGGGGCTGTGGCGGCTGGTGGCCCAGCGCGTCGCCGTGCCGCTGGACGGCGCGGCCGCCGCCGTGGAGCACCTGCTGTGCGTGCAGGCGCAGGACCTGCGCGCGGCCGCCACCGCCGTGGCGCTGCGCACCGCGCCGGGTGCGCCCGGCCTGGCCACCGCCCTCGACGCCGGCGCGGTGGTGCGCTCCTGGCCGCTGCGCGGCACCCTGCACCTCGTGCCGGCGGTGGACCTGCCGTGGCTGCTGGCGCTGTGCGCCCCGCGGGTGCTGCGCTCGACCACCGCCCGCCGCGCCGCCCTGGGCATCGACGACGCCGACGCCGACGCCGCCCGCGCCGCGGCCGAGGACCTGCTCGCCGGCGGGCGCGGCGCCGTGCGCGCGCAGCTGCTGGCCGCGTTCGAGGCCGCCGGGCAGGGCACCGCGGCCGGGCGCGGCTACCACCTGCTGCTGCACCTGTCGCTGCGCGGGACGCTGTGCCTGGGGCCGCTGCGCGGCGGTGAGCAGGAGTTCGTCCTGCTCGCCGAGCACGTGCCCGCCCCGCGCGCCCTGGACGGCGAGGCCGCCGCGGCCGAGCTGGCCCGCCGCTTCCTGCTCTCGCACGGGCCGGCCACCGTCGCCGACCTCGCGCGCTGGGCCGGCCTGCCCGTCACCGCCGCGCGGCGCGCGGCGGCCGCCGTGCGCGCTGAGCTCGCCGCCGTGCACGTCGACGGCGTGGAGCACCTGCACGACCCCGCCCTGCCCGACCTGGTCGCCGCGCACCGCCGCGCCGCGGCCGGCACCCACCTGCTGCCCGGCTTCGACGAGTTCGTCCTCGGCTACGCCGACCGCTCGCACGTGCTGCCCGCCGAGCACGCCGCGCGGGTGGTGCCCGGCGGCAACGGGGTCTTCCGCGGCACCGTGGTGCACGGCGGCGCCGTCGTGGGCACGTGGACGCGCTCGGGGGACGCGGTGAGCACCGAGCCGTTCACCGCGTTCGCGCCCGCCGTGCAGCGCGGCGCGGCCCGCTGCGCCGCCGCCCTGCCCAGCGGCCGCCTCGGCTGACCCCGCTCCCGGCGGGCGGCGACGGCTACCGCGCGAAGGCGCGGAACGGGTTGCGCACGCACAGGTCGTCGAGGACGTCGTCCCCCACGCCCGCCGCCCGCAGCGCCGGCAGGAACGAGCCGGTCAGGTCCGTGAACGGCCGGGGGGTCCCCCCGCCGGGCAGGGCCGGGTCGAACCACCCCGCGTCGTGGGACAGCAGGAGCCGGCCGGCCTGCCCCGCCTCGAGGCTGTCGAGCACCAGCGCCAGCGTGCGCGCGTGCCCGTCGCGCCCGCTCTGCCCGACGTCGTCGAACTCGATCCACGCGCCGCGCTCGACGATCGCCCGCCGCAGACCGGGGTCGGTGATGGTCTGCGTGTGGATCGACAGGAAGCGCTCCGGCGCCAGCCCCTCGGCCACGGCGAGGTCGATCTGCCCCAGCACGACCCGCCCGTCCGTGGTGTGGGAGCCGACGAGCGCCCCGGTGCGCGCGGCGGCGCGGGCCGCGGCGCGCACGACGCGCTCCTCGACCGGCCGGATGCCGTCCTCGGCCGCCGAGATCTTGACGAACCCCGCCAGGACGCCGGAGCCGTCGACGCCCTCGGTCAGCTCGCGGTGCATCCACGC
The DNA here is from genome assembly GCF_050871305.1 of Kineococcus gypseus. Classification (NCBI taxonomy): domain Bacteria; kingdom Bacillati; phylum Actinomycetota; class Actinomycetes; order Kineosporiales; family Kineosporiaceae; genus Kineococcus; species Kineococcus gypseus. The sequence continues at coordinate 22,656 of NZ_JBJLRD010000003.1, forward strand.
CTCGAGCTCGTCGTCGCTCGCGGCGTACACCCAGTCCGGCACCCACGGTTCGCGGTAGACCCCGGTCGCGACCACCACGGGCACGCCCGTGCGGCGGCTGACGTCGAGGACGAGGTCGACGCGCCGGCCCAGGCCGGGGGGCGTGCACTCCACGAGCGCGGTGACCCCGGCCGCGGCCGCCGCGGCCAGCAGCGGTTCGACGACCGAGGCGAACTCGCCCGGGTCGACCTCCGCGGGACCCGCGGAGCCGGCGGGGCGGAAGTCGACGAGCAGGTGCTCGTGCGGCAGGACGAGGCCCACGTCCCCGGCGCCGAGGGGGCCGAGCGTGGTGCGCAGGCGTCGTTGCCCGGCGGCGGTGTCGAGGGGCTCTGCCACGTCGTCTCCCCGGGTGCGGTGGGTGGGCCCCGGCCCAGGGCCCGACATCCCAGGGATCCTAGGAGCGCCGTCGCGCCGGCCAGGGCCGGTACCGCCCGCCCGCACCGGGTGCCCGAGCGCGACGTCGAGCACGGGGCGCTGCACCTGCCGCAGCCGGAGCCGTGCGGCGCCCCGACCGGGGGCCGCCCCTCAGGGCACGGGCAGGCGCGAGAGGCCCTCGAGCAGCTCGGCGCGCCCGCCCGCCGCGCACACGCGCACCCACCCCTCGCCGCGCGCGCCGAACGCGCTGCCCGGCGCCACCGCCACCCGCCGCTCGCGCAGGAACCGCTCCGTCCACGCGGCCACGTCCCCGCCCGAGGCGTGCGAGACGTCCACCCACAGGTAGAACGCCCCGTCCGGGCGCTGGTGCGCGACGCCCGCCCCCTCCAGCAGCGCGCACGCCGCCGCCACGTTGCCGCGGTAGAACTCCCGCGCCCGCTCCACGACGTCCTGCTCGCCCTCCAGGGCCGCCAGCGCCGCGAGCTGCGCGGGGGCGTTGACGCAGCTGACCACGGCCTCCTGCGCCGAGCGCAGCACCTCGCCCCAGCCCGCCGGCGCCACCAGCCACCCCACCCGCGCGCCGGTGAGCGCGTACGTCTTGGAGAACGAGAAGACGCTGAGCACCCGCCCGTCGTCGTCCAGCGCCGCGGTGCTCACGTGCGGCACGCCGTACGTGAAGCGCTCGTACACCTCGTCGCTGATCACCCACAGGTCGTGCCGCGCCGCGAACGCCAGCAGCGCGCGCAGGTCCTCCTCGCCCAGCACGGTGCCCAGCGGGTTCGAGGGGGAGTTCACCACCAGCACGCGGGTGCGCGCGGTGGTCACCGCCTCCAGGTCGGCCACGTCGGGGCGGAAACCGCGCTCGGCGCGCAGCGCGTACGGCACCGGCACCGCCCCGACGTGCCGGGCCGTCATCGCGAAGTTCGCGTACCCCGGGTCGGGCACCAGCACCTCCTGCCCCGCGTCCAGGGTCAGCGCCATCGCCTGGTGCAGCGCCTGCATCCCGCCGGCGGTCACCCAGACCCGCTCCGGCTCCACCCGCAAGCCGTTCTCGCGCGCCAGCTTCGCCGCCACCGCCTCGCGCAGCGGCGCGATGCCGCCGTTGGCGGTGTAGTGCGTGACGTCGGCCTCCCACGCCCGCGCGCCCGCCGCCAGCACGTGCCCGGCCACCGGCAGCACCGGCTCACCGACGTTGAGCAGGATCGCGCCCTCGACGTCCTGCGCCAGCTCGAACACCCGCCGGATGCCCGAGGACGGGATCGACCTGGCGTGCGCCGCGATCTCCGGCACGAGTGCTCCTCCCGCTCACCACCCGGCACCGCGCCGGTCGGGCGACCCTACGGCCGCCCCTCCGCCGGGCGACCGGGACCCGCGAGCGCGGCGCCCCCGTGCGTTCCCGTGCGTTCCCGTGCGTTCCCGTGCGTCCCCGTGCGGCCGCGCCTCCGGTGCGGCAGGGTCGCCGGGTGACCTCCCCGGCGGACCTCGCCGCCCGCGCCGCCCGCGCCGCCCCCACCGCCCACGACGCCTGCACCGCCGCGCTGGTCCTGGCGGTCGTGCCGGACCTGGGCGGGCACCGGCGGCGCGCCCCGGGCTTCGGCGAGTTCGTCTCCCACCAGCAGCACGCCGACACGGTGATGAGCCGCCTGGCGCCCGCCCTGTCGGTCGCCGTCATCGCCACCGGGACGGCGGCCGCGGCCTCGCTGGCCCGGCGCGCGCCGGTGGCCGCCGCGTGGCGGGCCGCCGGGGCGGCGTGCGTGGCCGGCGCGGTGGCCCTGACGGTGCGGGTGCACGTGCCGTTCAACCGGCGGCTGCGCACGTGGGACCCGCGGGTGGAGGTGCCCGGCTGGCGCGAGGGCCGCGCGCGCTGGGAGCGCGCCCACCAGGTGCGCCGCGCGCTGGCCGTCCTGGCGGGGGCGTGCGCGCTGGCCGCCCGGCGCCGCACCCGCGCGCCCCGCTAGCGTTCGGCTCCCCACCGCCCGGAGGAGCCCGCGATGACCGACGACCCCACCGCCCTGATCGCCGAGCTGCAGGAGCAGGAGCGCACCCTGGTGTTCGCCTCCTTCGACAACCTCACCGCCTGGCGGCTGGGCACCCTGATCGCCGAGCGGGCCCTGGCCGAGGACCTGCCCGTGGCGGTGGCCGTGCGCCGCAACGGCCAGCGCCTCTTCCACGTCGGCCTGCCCGGCTCCTCCGCCGACAACGACGTGTGGCTGGAGCGCAAGATGGCCGTGGTCGACCTGTACGGGTGCTCCTCCTACCTCGTGGGCACCCGCTTCCGCGCCTCCGGCGGCGACTTCGACACCGACTCGCGCCTGGACACCGCCCGCTTCGCCGCGCACGGCGGCGCGTTCCCCGTCCTCGTGCGCGGGGTCGGGTGCGTGGGCTCCGTGGCCGTGTCCGGGCTCCCGCAGGCGGAGGACCACCGCGTCGTCGTCGAGTCGATCGCCGCGTTCCTCGCGGCGGGCGCGTAGCGCGAGCGCGCGGGTGGCGGGCGCCCACCGGCCCGGCCACACTCGCCCCGTGCCGGACGACGAGCTGGTGCGGCGCCTGCGCGCCGCGGGGTGCGTCTTCGCCGAGCGGGAGGCGCAGCTGCTGCGCGCGGCCACGGACGACCCGCGCGAGCTGGACGCCCTCACCGCGCGCCGCGTCGCCGGGCAGCCGCTGGAGCACGTGCTGGGCTGGGCCGAGTTCTGCGGGCTGCGGCTGGCGGTGGCGCCGGGGGTGTTCGTCCCGCGGCACCGCTCGGAGCTGCTCGTGGACCTCGCCGCCCGGCGCCTGCGCACCGGGGACGTGCTCGTGGACCTGTGCTGCGGCACCGGCGCGCTGGCGGCGGCGCTGTCGGCGCGGGTGCCCGGCCTGCTCGTGCACGCCGCGGACGTGGACCCGACCGCGGTGCGCTGCGCGCGGGCGAACCTGCCGGGTGCGCACGTGCACACCGGCGACCTGTTCGCCGCGCTGCCCGCGCACCTGGCCGGCGCGGTCGCCGTCGTCGTGGCGAACGTGCCGTACGTGCCCAGCGCGCAGGTGGCGCTGATGCCGCCGGAGGCGCGCGAGCACGAGGCGAGCGCCGGGCTGGACGGCGGCGCCGACGGCCTGGACGTGCTGCGGCGCGTCGTCGCCGGGGTGGGCCGCTGGCTGCGCCCGGGCGGCGCGCTGGTGGTGGAGGTCGGCGAGGCGCAGGTGCCCGCGGCGGTGCGCGCCGCGCGCGCCGCGGGGCTGGAGGCGGCCACCGCCACCGACGAGGACGGCGAGACGACGGCGCTGGTGGCGCTGCGGCCCAGCGCCGAGCCCGCCGCGGCCGGGCCGGCTCAGACGGCGCGGTCCTCCGGGGTCAGGCCGGTCACCGCGGTGTAGAGGACCACCGAGTCCTCCAGCGCCTCGAGCGCCTGGCGCTCGTGGGTGATCACGACCAGCTCGCCGCCGCCGACCTCGACGCCGGTCCCACCGGTGCCGCCCGTGCCGCCCGTCAGGCGCACGCGCCCGCTGAGCACGTGCACGCTGCCGGCGTGCGGGGGGTTGTGCTCGCCGAGGTGGGTGCCGGCGGTCAGGGCGATGACGGTCTGGCGCAGCCGGTTGTCGTGCACGAGCAGCTCGGCGCTGCGTCCGTGGGCGGAGCCGCGGGCCGTCTCCAGGTGCACCTCGGCGAGACCACGCAGATCGACCACGGTCGTCCTCCCAGCTCTTCGTCGGGCCCGGCGCCACTCAGTCTGGCGCGCCGTGGGCGGCGGCGCACGCGGGGCGGCGCCGCGCGCCGGGCACCGTTCCCGGCGGGCTTGACACGTGCACCGCGAGGGCGTGGGGTTGCCCGGTGCCGACCGGGCGTCCCGGGGACGCCGACACCGGCGACGGCGCTGGGCGCGGCACGGGAGGGCGGTGGCACGTGCGGTACGTCGTCCTGCTGCGCGGCGTCAACGTCGGGGGCCGCAACAAGGTCCCCATGGCGGTGCTGCGCGAGCGCCTGGCGCGCGACTTCACCGGGGTCGCCACGTACATCCAGTCCGGCAACGTGGTGCTGGAGTCGGAGCTGACCGCCGCCGGGGTGAGCGCGCACGTCGAGGACGTCCTGGCGGCCGGGTTCGACCTCGACACCGGCCCGGTCCGTGCGCTGACGCTGGGCGCGGAGGCCTTCGGCTCCGTCCTCGACGACGCCCCGGCCGGGTTCGGCTCCGAGCCGGGCACCTACCGCTACGACGTGGGGTTCTACGTCGGCGTCAGCGCCGCCGAGGTGGAGCCGCACGTCCCGGCCGACCCGGCCGTGGACGAGGTGGCGTTCGGCCCGTTGGCGTTCTACCACCGGCGCCTGAACGCCCTGGCGACGCGCAGCCGGGTCACCCGCATCGTCGGCACACCGGTCTACGCCTCGCTGACCCTGCGCAACTGGCGGACGACCACCACCCTGGCGGAGATGGTGGGCGCTCCGCACGAGGCGCACGGCACGTCTCCCGGCGGCGACGCGGCCGGGGCCTGAGGCCGTCGCGCCGGGGCCGCCCCCCGCCGCCCGGGTGGCGCCGCGGCCCGCTCAGCCGCCGGGCTGCGCGGCCTGCGGCACGGTGCAGCAGGGCGCGTCGGCGCCCTCGCGCAGCGCCCCGCACTCCGGGCAGACGCGGTCCAGCCAGCAGACGGCCTCGCCGCCCTCCTCGGCGCCGTCGCCGGGCACGCGCGCGCCCTCAGGGCGCCGTCACAGCGCCGGCGCGACGCGCCGGCCGGTGACCTGCGACTTCGGGAACAGGCCGGCCTTCGAGCTGCCCCGCAGCTCGTCGCCTTCGACGACGACGTCGAACGCGATGTTGAGCTTGATGGGCCGGGTGATCGACTGCTTCCAGGTGAGGCGCTCGCCCCGCAGGACGACCTCCTTCAGGGCGACCTCGCCGGCGTCCGAGCGGGCCACGCCCCGCAGGTCCGTGTCGTCACCGGTGAGCTCCACGGTGGTCCGCTGCTCCCCGACGGGGGTGGCGATGGTCAGGTTCCAGGTGCCGGCGACGCTCACGGGGTTCCCTCCGGGGGTTCGGGGCGGCTCTGCGGTCGGTCCACCGCCGGTGCGCCCGCGGGGGCGCTCCCCCGGCCGAGGGACGGCAGGAGGCTCTCACGAGGGCGGCGCCCGGTGCCCCGCACGGCGCGGACCCGGCAGGTCCGTGCCGTGCCGGGCACGCGCCGGTCGCGCCCCGCGTCAGGTCGCCATGTCCACGAAGCGCGAGTAGTGGCCCTGGAAGGCGACGGTGATGGTGTCGGTGGGGCCGTTGCGGTGCTTGGCGACGATGAAGTCCGCCTCGCCGGCGCGCGGGGACTCCTTCTCGTACATGTCCTCGCGGTGCAGGAGGATCACCATGTCGGCGTCCTGCTCGATGGAGTTGTGGACCGCGATCCCGTTGGCGACGAAGTTGTGGCCACCGGCGACGGTGGCGTCGAACACCTGCTCCTCGCCGTCCGGCTCGACCGCCACGACCTCGTCCCACAGGACGTCGTTGACGGCCATGACCTCCAGGTCGGCGTCGCCGAGCACCTCGGCGACCCGGGAGAGGCGCGCGCGCGACGGCGCGTGCTTCCACATCGTGCTACCGCGGAACCGCGTGCCCATCGCCTCCGCGAACTCGCGGTGCGTCATGCCCTCCTCCACGAGGACGCGGCGCACGTCGTCCCACACCTGCCGCGGCACGGTGTCGACGTTCGGGTTGCCGCTGACGTCGCGCACCACCTGCAGCAGGCGCTCGGCGGAAGCGCCGCGGGCCCCGTGCACCCCGACCTCCTGCAGGAAGCGGCGCTGGTCGTCCACGCCCGACACGTCGAGCGTCCACCCCGGGCGGTGCGAACCCTTCGGGGTCGCCTGCCGCACCCTCGTGGAGATGCCGAAGCGCAGCAGCAGCCTCGACACGTCGTCCACGAGGCGTCGGCTCGTCGAGGCGTAGTGGACGCGGCCGCCGCGTCCCGCCGCGTTGACGGTGACGGACCCGTCCGTCGCCCACAGGTGGCGCAGGAAGAGGGCGATCTGCCGCTTGGGCAGGTGGAACAGCTCGGTCGGCACGAACTCCTCGTGGCTGCGCAGCCCGAATAGGCCCAGGTCGTCGAGCCACTCGGCGAGCGGGTTCCTCCGGCCGCGGGCCAGGCGGTACGGCGCGGGCAGGCGCAGCGTCGTGCAGCGCGCCGCCGGGTACTGGTCGCGGACCGCGGTGATGCCGAACGCCGACGCCGCCTCCTCGGTGACGGCCGTGAGGTTGGCCTCGTCGACGCTCGCGCAGCGCAGCGGCTGGCGGCGCACGAACGAGCCGTCGCCGAGGAGGTGCGCCAGCAGCACGACCCGGTCGTCCGCCCAGGTGCCCACGCGCTCCGGGCCGGGCACGTGGCGCGGCACCGCCAGGCGGTCCCCCGCGCCGATCTCACCGAGGGGCTTCCAGCCGCCGTAGGTGAGGAACGGGTGGTTCGCGGTGGCGCGCACCTCCTTGCCGGAGGCCAGGCGCAGCCGGAAGACCGGCTTGACGCCCGTGGGGAAGACGTGGGTGAGGTGCCGGCGCACGTAGCGCAGGGAGTCGTCCAGCGCCCACACCGGAACGTCGCGCGCCTGCAGGGCGAACAGCTCCTCCATCGTCGTCTCGGCGCCGGTGTCGGCGCGCAGCACGCGGGTGTCCGCCGTCAGGCAGCCCGACTCGCGCAGGTCGCTCATCTGCGGCTTCTTGTCGGTGCGCTGCTCGGGACCGCGGTTCAGCTGCGAGAGCGCGATGACCGGCACCTCGAGCTCCTTGGCGAGGAGCTTGAGCGCGCGGGAGAACTCCGAGACCTCCTGCTGGCGGCTCTCCACCCGCTTGCCGGACGTCATCAGCTGCAGGTAGTCGACGATGACGAGCTTGAGGTCGGCGCGCTGCTTGAGCCGCCGGCACTTCGAGCGGATCTCCATCAGCGACATGTTCGGCGAGTCGTCGATGTACAGCGGCGCCTCGGAGATCGAGCCCATGGTGCGCGCCAGCTTCGTCCAGTCGTCCTCGCGCATCGTGCCCTTGCGCATGTTCTGCAGGGGGATGCGCGCCTCCGCGGAGAGCAGGCGCATGGAGATCTCGTTGCGGCCCATCTCCAGGGAGAAGATGACCGACGCGAGGCCGTGCTTGATGGAAGCCGCGCGGGCGATGTCCAGCCCGAGGGTGGAGTTGTGGGTGGGCACCATCGAGCGGCCGGCGAGGTACAGGTGGTCGTCGTTGTCGACCTCGACGCAGCGCACCGGCACCGGCTCGACCGCGACGACGTCGACGATCCAGCGCTGGGGCTCGGGGACGACGCGGTCGGCGAGCGCCTCCTTCAGCGCGAGCCTCTTGCTCTCGAGCCGGAACACGTCCTCGGTCGGCTGGAAGCCGAGGGTGGTGCGGCCGGCGTGCACGCGCTGGAAGACGCGGTGACCGAGGGAGTGCAGCAGCTCCAGCACGTCCGAGGCCAGTCGCGGCTCGTCGGTGCTCCACTCCACGAGGCCCGAGGTCGTGACCGATCCGCCGACGTCGAGCAGGCCGGCCAGGAGCGCGCGGCGCTGCGCCGAGGACGCGCGCAGGTACTGCTGCGGCACGGAGCGCACCGGCGCGGAGAGCTCACCCGCAGCTCCCTCGACCTCGAGCTGGACGACCAGCTCGGGTGCGGGCGCTCCCGGGCCGCGGGTGGCGCCGGTCCAGCCGGACAGGCGCGCGCCCAGCAGGTACGGCGGCTGCGCGAGCCGGGCGGCGGGCAGCTCCAGGGGCCTGCACGCCGCGACGCGGTGCGCGACGCCCCGCTGCAGTTCGTCGGCCAGGTCGGCGGTGGTGCGCACCGCGGCGGCACGCGTCACGGTGCTGGTCAGCCACTGGTGCTGCGCGTCGGCGACGACGGTGCTGCCGTCGGAGAAGACGACCTCGTAGCAGGGCCGGTCGTCCATGACGTCGGTGGCCGCGACCACGCGCGTCGGCCGCCCGTCGGCGCCGAGGACCTCGTCGCCGACCCGGACCTCGCCCATCGTGGTCCACCCGGTGGGGGTGGGCAGGGGCGTGTCCAGGGCGAGCGCCTTGCCCACGGCCGGCCTGGCCGCGATGACGATCATCTGGCCGGGGTGCAGGCCGTTGGTGAGCCCGTCGAGGTCGGCGAAGCCGGTGGGCACGCCGACCATGCCCTCGCCGCGGTGGGAGCTGGCCTCGATCTCGTCGATGGCGCCCTCGATGACGTCGCCGAGGACGGCGTAGTCCTCCTTCACCCGCTTCTCGGTGACGGCGTAGACCTCGGCCTGGGCGGAGTTGACGATGGCGTCGACGTCCATGCCGTCGGCGCCGTAGCCCATCTGCACGATGCGGGTGCCGGCCTCGACGAGGCGGCGCAGGACGGCGCGCTCGCGCACGATGCGGGCGTAGAAGCCGGCGTTCGCGGCGGTGGGCACCGTGGAGATGAGGTCGTGCAGGTAGGGGGTGCCGCCCACGCGGGCGAGCTCGCCGCGGTTGGTCAGCTCGGCGGAGACCGTCACGGGGTCGGCCGGCTCGCCGCGCGAGTAGAGGTCGAGGACCGCGTCGTAGATCAGCTCGTGCGCGGGGCGGTAGAAGTCGACGCCCTTGAGGACCTCCACCACGTCGGCGATGGCGTCCTTGGAGAGCATCATGCCGCCCAGCACGCCCTGCTCGGCGGCGATGTCCTGCGGGGGCATGCGCTCGAAGGGCTCGCTGCCCACCTCGGGCCCGCGGTCGCTGCCGCGGTCCCCGCCGCGCCGGGGGCCCTGCGGCCCGCCGCGCTTCGCCGGAGCGTCGTCGAACGTCGTCACGCTGCTGCGCCCCTCTTCCCGCACCCGGCCGCCGGCCACCGCACGGCCGCGCACCCTCACCGGTGTCGCCCACCGGTCTACCGGCCGGGTCCGACACCCCGGTCCCGGCACCTTCGCGCACGCGGTGAGCGGCGGTCAAACCGCCCTGTGCACAGGGCGGTTGACAACCTGTGGACGACGTGGGGGTGCCGGTGCACAGGACGTGGACAAGCCTGGGGACAACTCGCCGATCCGGACCCCCCGCGGCCGGGTCACCACCCCTGAGCTGCGACGATGCCGTCCACCAGGTGTGGAGGAGAAATCCACCGGGACGACGGGGGGACGACCGTGGGGTTGCGGTCCGGTAACGGTTCACCCCGCACGCTCAGGGCCGGTGCGCAGGACGCCGAGATAGCGCGGTTGGCCGTGCCCGCGCTGGGCGCCCTGGTGGCCGAGCCGCTGTTCCTGCTGGCCGACTCGGCGATCGTGGCGAGCCTGGGCACGCTGCCGCTGGCGGGCCTGGGGGTGGCCGGCGCGGTGCTGGCCACGGCCGTGAGCCTGTTCGTCTTCCTCGCCTACGGCACCACCGCCTCCGTCGCCCGCCGCCTCGGCGCCGGCGACGAGCGCGCGGCGCTGGCCGCCGGTGTGGACGGGGTGTGGCTGGCGCTGGCGCTGGGCGTGGTGACCGCCGCGCTCGTGCACGCCGCGGCCGGGCCGGTCGTCGACGCGCTGGGCGTCTCCGCCGCCGCGCGCCCGTACGCGCTGACGTACCTGCGGGTGAGCCTGTGGGGCCTGCCGGGGATGCTCGTCGTGCTGGCCGCCACCGGCGTGCTGCGCGGGCTGCAGGACACGCGCACCCCGCTGGTGGTCGCCGCCGGCGGCGCCGCGCTCAACGTCGCCCTGAACGTGCTGCTCGTGCACGGGCTCGACCTGGGCATCGCCGGCTCCGCCGCGGGCACCGCCGCCACCCAGGTGCTCATGGCGCTGGTGCTGGCCGCGGTCGTCGCCCGCGGCGTGCGGCGCACCGGCGCCCCGGTGCGCCCGCACCCGCTGGGGGTGCTGCGCAGCGCCCGCGACGGCGTGCCGCTGCTGGTGCGCACCCTCTCGCTGCGCGTGGCGCTGCTGCTGACCACGCACGTGGCCGCCGCGCAGGGCGACTCCGCGCTGGCCGCCCACCAGGTCGCCTCGACGGTGTGGACGACCACCGCGCTGGCCCTGGACGCCCTGGCGGTGGCCGCGCAGGCCCTCGTGGGGCGCTCGCTGGGCGCCGGCGACGTCGAGGGGGTGCGCGCCACCGTGCGCCGCTGCGTGCGCTGGGGACTGGTCGTGGGCGTCGCGCTGGGGGTGCTGGTGGTGGTCACGGCGTGGCCGGTGGCCGGGCTGTTCGCCCCGCAGGAGCAGGTGCGCGGGGACCTGGCCGCGGCGCTGGTGGTGCTGGGGGCGTGCCTGCCCGTGGCCGGGTGGGTCTTCGTCCTCGACGGCGTGCTCATCGGCGCCGGGGACGGGCGCTACCTGGCCCGCGCCGGGGTGGTGGCGCTGGCGGCGTACGCACCGGCCGCGCTGCTGGTGCTCGCGCTGGCCCCCGCGGGGCGCACCGGGCTGGTGTGGCTGTGGGTGTGCTTCGCCGGCGCCTACTCGCTGGCCCGGCTGGCGACCCTGGTGCGGCGCGAGCGCTCCGCGGCCTGGCTGGTCACCGGCGCCGGGTGACGCGCCTGTCGCGCTCGACCTGCGCGCCACCGCGACGGGACCGTGACGCCCCTTGCGCGCAACCACCGTGAAACGTCACCGTTGCCCGGGGGAAACGGGTGCGCGGTTCACTCCCCGTGAACGTCGACGACAGGAGGACGCGTGAACCGTCACGGTGGCACCGCCTCCTCCGGCGCACCGAGGCCGCGCGGCGCCGTGCCCGCACCGCGGCGCCCGTCGGCGTCCCCCGACGTGGTGCTGCGCCTGGGCGGGGTCGTCGAGCGGGGCGCGGGCCGCGGTCACCTGCTGGGCTTCGCCACCGCCAACGTGCCGGTGGCCTCGCTGCCGAACGCGGGCGCGGGGCTGGTGGACGGGGTGTGGGCCGGCACCGCCCAGGTGGACGGCGGGCCGCCGCGCGCGGCGGCGCTGTCCCTGGGCCGGCGCCCCACCTACGGCCCGGACGGCCCGCGGGTGCTCGAGGCGCACCTGCTCGACCTCGACGCCGACCTCGAGGGGTGCGCGCTGGTCGTGGCGCTGCACGTGCCGCTGCGCGGGCAGCAGCGCTTCGCGGGCTCCAGCGCCCTGGTCGCGCAGCTGGAGCGCGACGTGGCCGCCGTGCGGCGCTGGGCGGCCGGTCCGGGCGGGCTACCGGGCGGGCTACCGGGCGGGCTACCGGGCGGTCCGCCGGCGGCGCCGCTGCTCTGACGACGCGGCCGCCGGGCCGGTGGCGGTCCGCCGGCGCGGTGGGCCCGGACGCACCGGGGGCCGGCCGCGCCGTGCGCGACCGGCCCCCGGTGGTACCGCTGCGGTGGTCCGCTCAGCCCTGGGCCGCGACGACGTCGATGGTGACGGTCGCCGAGACGTCGGGGTGCAGGCGCACGAGCGCCTTGTGCTGGCCGACGGTGCGGATCGGCTGGACCAGCTCGACCTTGCGCTTGTCGACCGCGGGGCCGCCGGCGGCGGTCACGGCCTGCGCGACGTCGGCCGGGGTGACGGCGCCGAAGAGGCGACCGCCCTGGCCCGCGCGGGCGACGTACGCCACCGTGCGGGACTCCAGCGACTGCTTGACGGACTTGGCGTCGTCCAGGCTGGCGATCTCGCGGGCCTTGCGGGCCTTGCGGATCGACTCGACCTGCTTCTCGCCGCCCTTGGTCCACGGGGTGGCCAGGTTGCGCGGGAGCAGGAAGTTGCGGCCGTAGCCGTCCTTGACCTCGACGACGTCGCCGGGCGCGCCGAGCCCCGACACCTCGTGGGTGAGGATGAGCTTCATCTCGTCCCTCCTCGTCCTCAGCGGGCGGAGCTGCTGTAGGGCAGCAGCGCCATCTCGCGGGCGTTCTTGATCGCCTTGGCGATCTGCCGCTGCTCCTGCACGGACACGCCCGTCACCCGACGCGCGCGGATCTTGCCGCGGTCGGAGATGAACTTGCGCAGCAGCGCGGTGTCCTTGTAGTCGACGGCCTCGATCTTGGCCGCCTTGAGCGGGTTCTGCTTCTTCTTGGGCTTGCGCACGGGCACCTTGGCCATCGTGGTGCTCCCCTCTCGTGAGAGCCCGGGGTTCGGCCCCGGGATGACGTCGTTCGTGGTGCTCGGCCGCCCGCGACGGGTGTCGCGGGGCGCCGAGGGTCAGGCCCGCGGGCCTGGATCGGTGCTGCGGGTGGTGCGGGTGCCGCCGGGGCGGCGGGCCGTCAGAACGGCGGGTCGTCGTTGGACGAACCGCCCCAGCCGCCGCCGGAGCCGCCGCCGGAGGGCCCGGTGGCCCAGGGGTCGTCCTGCTGCTGGCCGCCGCCGCCGGAGCTCGCGCCCCAGCCGCCACCGCCGCCACCGCCGGAGCTGCCCCCGCCGCCGAAGCCGCCACCGCCGGCGTTGCCGCCGCCGCCGAAGCCGCCGCCCCCACCGCCGCCGCCGCGGGAGGTCTTGTTGACCTTCGCCGTGGCGTAGCGCAGGGAGGGGCCGACCTCGTCGACCTGCATCTCGATCACGGTGCGCTTCTCGCCCTCCTTCGTGTCGAAGGTGCGCGACTGCAGGCGGCCGGTGACGACCACCCGGGTGCCGCGCGTGAGGGACTCGGCGACGTTCTCGGCCGCCTCGCGCCAGATGGAGCAGCGCATGAACAGCGTCTCGCCGTCCTTCCACTCGTTCGACTGGCGGTCGAACGTGCGGGGGGTCGAGGCGACGGTGAAGCTGGCCACGGCCGCCCCCGAGGGCGTGAAGCGCAGCTCGGGGTCGTTGGTCAGGTTCCCGACCAGCGTGACGACGGTCTCGCCGGCCATCAGGCGGCCTCGGCGCGGAGCAGCTTGGTCCGCAGCACCGCCTCGTTCAGGTTCAGCTGGCGGTCGAGCTCCTGCGCCACGGCGGGCGTGGTGTTGAGCTCGACGACGGCGTAGATGCCCTCGGACTTCTTCTTGATGTCGTAGGCCAGGCGGCGGCGGCCCCAGATGTCGACCTTGCCGACCTCGCCACCACCCTGGCGGACCACGTTGAGGAAGCGGTCGAGCGACGGGCCGACCGTGCGCTCCTCCAGCTCCGCGTCGAGGATCACCATGAGCTCGTACTGACGCGCGCTCATTCCCCACCTCCTTCGGTCTCAGGCGGCCACGGTCTCTCCGTGGCAGGAGGGTCTCGGTGCGTCGTCCGCGCCCGGTGTGCGGGCGCAGGACCACACGAGTCTACCGGCCCTCCGGGGAGCACGGTGCCGCGCCAGCGGCCCGCCGCGGCGGGCGTCCACAGGCGCCCGGGTCCGCGAGCCCCGCGCGGGCGGCTGGGGAGACCGCGGCGCCCTCAGGCCACCTTGACCACGAGGGCGTCCGGCGCGCCGTCGAAGTCGCCGCCGGCGGGGTCGTCGACGCCCGCCGACCGCACCGGGTCGCGCCACGGCGAGCGCACGTCGCGCACCACCGAGGCGACCAGCCAGGCCACCGCCGCCAGGCGCACCAGCAGCAGGAGCGCGTACACCTGCGGGGGCAGGGCGCGCTCCGGCTCGGACTGCCCGGCGATGAACAGCCACACCGCCGCGGAGGAGGCCGCCTCCGCCGCCCACCACAGCAGGTGCTCGCGCCAGCGCGGCACGGCCAGCACCGCCAGCGGCGCCAGCCACAGCGCCGCCTGCACCGGGAACGCCGGCGCCAGCGCGCTGGCGCCGGCCACGAGCAGGAACGCCACCTGCGGCAGGCGCGGGCGGCGCGGGGCCCACAGCACCAGCAGCGCCACCAGCAGCAGCCACACCGCCCACGCGCACAGCACCAGCGCCGTCACCGCGGCGCCGGACAGGCCCGCGGCGGTGGCGTCACCGCCGGCCCGGGCGGTCAGCTGCGGCAGCAGCCACGGCGAGCCGTACCCGGCGGGGCTGCCGAAGGGCGCGGTCAGGTGCTCGCTCCACGCCCCCGGCGACGTCAGGGCGAACGGGGCGCTGACCGCCGCCCACGCCGCCGCGGCGGTCAGCACCGTCGTGGCCGTCGCGCGCCGGCGCCCCGAGCGCAGCGCCAGCAGCACCAGCGCCACGAGCAGCAGCACCGAGTGGGTGCGGGCGGCGACGGCCAGCCCCAGCAGCAGCCCGGCGGCCACCGGCCGGTGCCGCGCCCACAGCGCCAGCCCGGCCGTCCCCAGCGCCACGCCCACCAGGTCGAAGGAGACCAGCGCGGTCAGCACCAGCAGCGGGCTCAGGGCCAGCAGCAGCGCGTCCCAGCGCCGGCGCGCGCCGGCGGCGACGGCCACGGCCACGACGGTGGCCAGCGCCGCCAGGAGCACGACGACGGCGCCGGCGTCGAAGTAGGCGCGCTGGGCGGCGGCGCCGACCTCGCCGGTGCCGAGCGCGGCGCGCACCGGCACGCCCACCAGCCAGGCCACGGCGGCGCTGACCGGCGGCTGCACCAGCGCCACGCCCTCGGAGTACGGGCCGGCCCCGCCGGCCAGGCCGGAGGAGGTGTAGACGACCGGCAGGTCGGAGTAGCAGGCGCGCACGAACTGGTCCGGGCTGCTCCAGCCCTGGCTGCGGCAGTGGTGCTTGGTCAGCGCGCCCAGCGCCACCAGCGCCGAGGTCAGCAGCACGAGCACCGGCAGCGGGCGCACCCACCACGGGCCGCCCGCGCCCAGGTGCCGGCCGGCCGGGCCGCCGAGGACCTCGGAGGCCGCGCGCGCCACGGGGTCGGTGGCGGTGGGCGCCAGGGGCGCGGTGGCGGCGGGGGTGGGCGGCGCGCCGGGGCCGTCGGGCGGGGGCGGGACCGTGCCGGTGCTCACGCCCCCAGCTTGGCTCACCACCCGGCGGCCGCGCCCCACCCGCCCGCGCCGGTCCCGCCCGCGCCGGTCCCGCCCGCGCCGGTCCCGCCCGCGCCGGTCCCGCCCGCGCCGGTCCCGCCCGCGCCGGTCCCGCCCGCGCCCGTCCAGCCCGCGCCCGTCCCGCCGGCGCCGTCCGTGCCGCCGGGACCGGGGCCACCGCCGCGGCGGGTGGTCGCGTCCGCGGCCGCACCCCCGTCCGGGGCAGCGCCGTCCGCGGGCCCGCCGCCGGGCTCGCCGCTGCCGCCGGGCCCGCCGGAGCCGCCGTTCGCCCCGCCCGCGGGGGTGCTCGCGGTGGCGCGCGGGGCGCCGGGGGCGGCCGTGGCCGTGGCGGTGCCCTCCGGGGAGGCGGTGGCCGTGGCGGTCGCCGTGGGCGAGCTCGTGGCCGTCGCCGTCGGCGAGCTCGTGGCCGTCCCGGTCGGCGAGCTCGTGGCGCTGCCCGTGGCCGTGGCGCTCGGGCGCGCGCTGCGGGTGCCGCTCGGCGAGGACGTCGCCGGGGACGACGAGCCGCGCGAGGAGCCGACGTAGGCGGGTTCGGGGAAGTCCTCCTCCTCGGTGCCCTCCAGGGCGGCGCCCATGAAGGCCGTCCAGATGCGCACCGGGTACGAGCCGCCGGTCACCTCGCCGCGGCCGAGGTCCAGGGCGACGGAGGAGCCGTCCTCGCCGCTCTGGTACAGCGCCACGGAGGCCGCCAGCTGCGGGGTGTAACCGGCGAACCAGGCGGACTTGTTGCCCGAGGAGGTGCCGGTCTTGCCGGCCGCGGGGCGCCCCAGGTTGCGCGCGTAGCGGCCGCTGCCCTGCTGCACGACCTGCTGCATCGCGTACGTGGCGTCGGCGGCGACGTCCTCGGAGAAGACGCGCTCGCGGGCCGGGGAGGCGGTGTAGGTGCGGGTGCCGTCGGCGTCGTCGACGCTGGCGACGGTGTGCCACCTCGTGCGCACGCCCTGCGCGGCGAACGTCGCGTACGCCTGGGTGACGTCGATCGGGTGCGGGGAGGCGGTGCCCAGCACGTTGGAGATCGTGGTGTCGTCGTCGCCGAGGTCCTGGGTGTCCACCGGGTAGCCGGCGCGGATCGCCACGTCCCGGGTCGCCTCGGGGCCGACCTCCTCGTTGAGCTGCGCGTAGACGGTGTTGACCGAGTTGGCGGTGGCGGTGAGCAGGTTGATGCGCCCGTAGGACTGGTCGCCGAAGTTGCGCGCCGGCCAGCCGTCCACCGTCATGGGGCTGGCGCCGCTGAGGGTGGTGCGCAGCGAGACGCCCTTCTCGAGCGCGGCCACGAGGGTGAACGGCTTGAAGGTGGAGCCGGCCTGCGCGGTGTCCTGGGTGACCGCGTTGCGGCTGCGCTCGAGGAAGTCGGCACCGCCGTACATGGCGACCACGCCGCCGGTGGCCGGGTCGATCGCGGACAGCGCCACGTGGAAGCCCTCGGGGCGGCGCGCGGGCAGCTGCTCGTCCACGGCCTCGACGGCGGCGGCCTGGGCACGCGCGTCGAAGGTGGTGACGATGCGCAGCCCCCCGCGCTCGACCTGCTCCTCGGTCAGGCCCGCGGTGCCGGTCAGCTCGCGCTTGACGGTGTCGAGCAGGTACCCGGCGGTGCCCTGGTAGGAGTTGGAGCGCTGCGGCTCGCGCGTCTCGGGCACCCCGGCGGCGGCGCGCTCCTGCGCGGACAGCCAGCCCTCCTCGACCATGCCGTCCAGGACGTAGGAGACGCGCTGGGCGGCCGCCTCGGGGTCCTGGCGGGGGTCGTAGTTGCTCGGCGCCTTCAGCAGCGCGGCCAGCAGGGCGCCCTGCGAGGCGTCCAGCTGCTCCACGTCGACCCCGAAGTACTCGCGCGCGGCGGCCTGGACGCCGTAGGCGCCGCGGCCGAAGTAGACGGTGTTGAGGTAGTCCTCCAGCGTCTGCGCCTTGGACTGCTGCTGGTCGATCTTCAGCGCGAGGAAGAACTCCTCCGCCTTGCGGGTGTAGGTCTGCTCCGAGGACAGGTAGTAGTTCTTCACGTACTGCTGGGTGATCGTGGAGCCGCCCTGCTGGGTGCCGTCGCTGACGTTGCTCCACAGCGCGCGGGCGATGCCGGTGGGCGAGACGCCCCGGTTCTCGTAGAAGCTGCGGTCCTCGGCGGCCAGCACGGCGTGCTGGACGACCTCGGGCACCTGCTCGATGGACACGTCCTGCCGGTTGACCTCCGAGAAGGTGCCGATGGGCGTGGTGCCGTCGGAGTAGTAGACGGTGCTGGTCTGCGCGTCGGCCAGCTCGTTGGGGCTGGGCACGTCGACCAGCGCGTACGCCGCGGCGAAGCCGCCGGCGCCCAGCACGGCGCCGGCCACCAGCAGCCCGCCCAGCCACGCCAGGACCCGGCGCCCGCGCCGGCGCGCGGCCGGACGGGCCGGCCGTCGCTGCGGGCGGGCGGGAGCGGGAGCGGGACGACGTGCAGCCACTGCGCTTCGGACCTCCGGACGTCGGGGTGCGCCGCGGGCGGGGCTCGCGGCGCGGCGTGGGCGCTGCCGGTCCATCGGCAGGCACCGGCCGGGGCTGCGGCGGGTCCGCGGGGCCGCTCGCGCGAGCGGTCGCCCGGGGTCACCACCGGCCACCGGCGTCCCCAGTATGCGCGCCCGCCGGCGCCGCACCCGCCGACGAGCCCCGCGCACCCGGCCCCCGCCCCGGCTGCGCACGGGACCTCCACCCGGACGGGTGCGCACCACCCGCGCGGGCGCGCCGCAGCCGCGCCGTAGCGTGGGGCGGTGCCGCGACCGGGGGTCCTCGCCGAGCTGGCCCTGCTGCTGCGCACGCGGCGCTACCGGCACCTGCTGGCCGTGCGGCTGGCCGGGCAGGGCGCCGACGGCGCCTTCCAGGCCGGGCTGGCCTCGCTGTTCTTCTTCTCCCCCGAGCGGCAGGCCACCCCCGCGGGGGTGGCGCTGGCCGCGGCGGTGCTGCTGCTGCCCTTCACCGTGGTCGGCCCGTGGGCCGGGGTGCTGCTGGACCGCCGCCCGCGCCGCTCGGTGCTCGGCGCGGGCGGCGTGCTGCGCGCGGGGCTGGTGCTGGCCACCGCCGGGGCCCTGGCCGCCGGGTGGGGCGACGCCGTGCTCGGTGCGCTGGCGCTGGCGGTGCTCTCGGTCAACCGCGCGCTGCTGGCGGGGCTGTCCGCGGCGCTGCCGCGCGTGGTGGCCGCCGAGCGGCTGGTGCTGGCCAACGCCGTCACCCCCAGCGCGGGCACCGTCGCCGCCGGGGCGGGCGCGACGCTGACGGTGGCGCTGACCGCGGCCGCGGGCGGCGGTGCGCGGGCCGACGCGGCGGCGCTGCTGGCCGCCGCGGCCGGCTACCTGCTGGCCGGGGTGCTGGCGCTGCGCTTCCCGCGCGCGCTGCTGGGCCCGGACCTGCGGCCCGCGACGACCGGGGCGACCGGGGCGACCGGGGCCGCCGTGGCGGCCGGGGTGACGGCGACGGCGGCGCTGCCCGGCGCGCGGGCGGTCGCGGTGGTGCGCGCCGCCGCCCGCGACGCGCTGGCCGGGCTGGGCCACCTGCGCGAGCGGCCCGCGGCGCTGGCGGCGCTGGGCGTGGTGGCCTGGCACCGCTGGGCGTTCGGGCTGACGACGGTGGCGGTGGTGGTGCTGTGCCGCACCGTGCTGGCCGCGCCCGACGACCCCGCCGCGGGGCTGGCCGCGCTGGGCGTGCTGCTGGGCGCGGTGGCCGCCGGGGCCGGGGCCGCCGCCGTGCTGGCCCCGTGGGGCGCGCGCGGGGGGCGGGTGCCCGGCTGGATCGCCGGGTGCCTGGTCGTGGCGGGCGCCGGGCAGGTCGCGGTGGGCCTGAGCACGTCGCCGGCGGTGCTGGCGGTGGCGGCCGCGGCCCTGGGCCTGGGCGGGCAGGGCGCGAAGATCGGCGTGGACACCGTCGTGCAGCGCAGCGTCGACGACGCCTACCGCGGGCGCGTCTTCACCGCCTACGACCTGGTCTTCAACGTCAGCTACTGCCTGGCCTGCGCGATGGCGGTGGTGCTGGTGCCGGCGGACGGGCGGCTGGGCGCGCTGGGCGCCGCGCTGGGCGCCGGCTACCTCGCGCTGGCGCTGGCGGGCGCGCGCGCCGGCGCACGGGGCGGCCGGACCGCCCCTGGGGGCTGAGGCGCCCGCGGGAGGCGGCCGGCCCCGGCGAGCAGGACCGGCCCCGGCGAGCGGACCGCTACGGGGCCGGCGCCGTGCCGGTGGGCGCCGCGGACGCGGTGGGCGCGGCGCCGTCGGACGCCGTGCTCGACGCCGTGCTCGTCGGCGACTGGCCGGCGCTCGTCGTCGGCTCGGGCGCGACCTCCTCCGCCGGCGGGGTCGTGTCCGGCGGGTCCTGCGTGGCCGGCGGGTCGGGAGCCTCCGAGGAGGGCGGCGGCGGGCTCGTCGGCGGGGTCACCGGCGGCGGCGTCACCGGCGGCGTCACCGGCGGGGGGCCGGCCGGCGGCGGGGTGATCGGCGGGGGCACCACCGGCGGCGGGCTCGTCGTCGACGGCGGCGGGGGCGGCGGGGTCGACGACGGCGGGGGCACCGCGACCGGCGGCGGGGTCGTCGAGGGCGGCGGCGCGGGCGAGGTCGTGCCCGGTCGGGGGCTGCTCGGGCGCGGGGTGGCCGGCTGGCCCGCCGGCGGCAGCGGCGCCGTGGACGACGGCGCGGGTGGCGCGCCGGGGGTGCCGGGCGTGCCGGGGGTGCCAGGGGTGGTGGGCGTGCCGGGGGTGCCAGGGGTGGTGGGCGTGCCGGGGGTGGTGGAGGGGGGCGTGCTGCCGGGCGCGCTGGAGCCGGTGCTCGACGGGCCGGCGCTGCCCTGCGCGCCGTCCGCGTCCGCGGTGCCCTCCGCGCCGTCCGTCGCGTCGGTGCCGCTCGCGCCGCTCGTGCCGTCCGTGCCCTCCCCCGTCGTGGGCGGCGCCGGCTCGGGCGGCACGCCGGTGGGGCGCGGCTGGACGATGGCGACCGGGTTGGGCACCTCCTCCAGCCGGCCCTGCTGCACGGCGGTGACGGCCACGGCCGTGCCCGCGGTGGCGAGCAGCAGGGCGGCGACGACCACGGCGACGGGGCGGCGCGGCAGCACGCGGGTGCGCGAGCGCGAGGGCACCGCCAGGTGCGCGGGCGCGCGCGGGCCGGCCGGGGCGGGGGCGGCCGGGGCGCTGGGGCGCGGCGCGGCGACGGCGCGCAGGGCCTCCACCCAGGCGGGCAGGTCGTCCGGGCGACGGCGCGGGTCCTCGTCCAGGCCCTGCAGCAGCAGGTCGGCCAGGGCGGGGTGGGCGGCGGTCTGCGGGGCGACGGCGAGCTGGCGGCGCACCAGGTCGGGGTCGACGGCCCCGTCGGGGCCGGTGGCCGGCGGCTGGCCGGTGAGCACGTGCACGGCGGTGGCGGCGAAGCCGAAGACGTCGGAGGCGGCGGAGGGCAGCGACCCCGCGCGCACCTCCGGCGCGGTGGTCGGCGGGGCGTGCTGCTCGGCCGGGCCCGTGCGCAGGCCGCCGAGGCTGGCGCCGGCCAGGCGCACCCCGTCGGCGGCCCACGAGCCGCCCAGGCGCACGGTGCGCGGGCCGATGTCGCCGTGCACCAGCGGCGGGACGTCCTCGGTGCCGCGGTGCAGGTCGTGCAGCACGGCCGCGGTGCCGGCCAGCACGGTGAAGCGCTCCTCCAGGCCCGCGCCGGGGTCGTCGCGCAGCCAGTCGGCCACGGAGCGGCCCGGGGCGTGCTCGAGGACGGCGTAGTCCCAGGCCGGTCCGTCCAGCTCGAGGCGGCCGGGGGCGTGCGGGGCGGGGCCGGAGAAGGTGTGCACGACGCCGGCGAGGCCGGGGTGGCGCACGCGGGCCAGGCCGCTGGCGCGCTCGCGCCACACCTGCTGCACCGCGGCCGCGGACGGGTCGGCGTCGGGGGCCGGGCGCAGCGCGACGAGGGTGAACAGCGTGAAGAGCACGTCGGCGGCGGCGGCCCCGTGGTCGAGGACGTTCCAGGCCTCGTCGGGGCCCTCGGCCTCGCCGAGCAGCTCGTAGCGGTCGGGGTCGTCGGGGGGTCCGGCGCGGTGGCGGACCACCGAGGGCACGTCGTCGGCGGAGGTCAGCCAGTCGTCCGGCCAGCCCTCGGTCACGTGGGGCACCTCCGCGCCTCGGCGGTGCGGCGCGCGCACCGGGTGGAGGTCCAATGATGCCCCACGGCACCGCCCGTTCGGGTGAACACGGGCACCTCCGGCGGCGGGCGCGGCGCCCGGTTCAGGCCCCCGCGGCCGCCACCGGCGCGGACCGCGCGCTCTCGTGCACGGGCTGGTCGAACGCCGTCACCCTGGGTACCGGGCCGGTGTGGGCGCCGACCTCCACGGCGGCGTGCTGGCCGGTGCACGCCTGCGCGAGGCGCGAGGAGCCGACGTCGCGGGTGAGGACGTTGACGTTGCCGTAGCCGCACGTCACGCCCGCCTCGGCGCCGGCGTCCGGGTCCCACCAGGCGCCGGTGGACATCTGCACCACGCCGCGGCGCACCGCGTCGGAGACGACGAGCCCGCCCAGGCAGCTGCCGCGGGCGCTGCGCACCACGACGACCTGACCGTCGGCCAGGCCGCGCGCGGCGGCGTCGTCGGGGTGCAGGCGCACCGGCTCGCGCCCGGCGACCTTGCCGGCCTGCGAGTGGGCGCCGTGGTCGAGCTGGCTGTGCAGGCGGGCGGCGGGGTTGTTGGCGACCAGCCACAGCGGGAAGCGCTCGTCGGGGGCCTCGTCGGTGGGCAGGTGGACCGGGTGGCCGGGGCAGTCGTCGTAGCCGAAGGACTCCACGGTCGGCGAGTGCAGCTCGATGCGGCCGCTGGGGGTGCGCAGCGGGAAGCGCGAGGGGTCGGCGCGGAAGGAGGCGAACATGACCTTCGCCTCGGCGTCGTCGGGCAGCGCGAACTCGCCGAGCTCGCGGAAGCGCGCGTACGGCGGGGCGTCGTACCCGGCGCGCGCGCCCGGGCCGGTGCGCCACTGCTCGTACAGGTGCTCCACCCACCCGGCGGCGTCGCGGCCCTCGGTGAAGCGCTCCCCCGCCCCTAGGCGCGCGGCCAGCGCGGACAGGACGGCGTAGTCGTCGCGGGCCTCGCCCAGCGGCTCGTGCACGCGGCCCATGTGGATCAGGCGGTCGTCGTAGCGGGCGGCGCCGACATCCTCGCGCTCCAGCGTGGTGGTGGTGGCCAGCACGACGTCGGCGTGGCGGGCGGTGGTGGTCCAGAACGGCTCCTGCACCACGACGGTCTCCGCGGCCCGGAACGCCCGGCGCAGCCGCTGCAGGTCCTGGTGGTGGTGGAAGGGGTTGCCGCCGGCCCAGTGCACCAGCCGCAGGTGCGGGTACGTCTCGTGCCGGCCGTCGACCTCGTACGGCTCGCCGGGGTGCAGGAGGGCGTCGGCGATGCGGGCGACGGGGATGCGCGCGCGCAGCGGGTCGCCCAGCTGCGGCAGCGTGGGCAGCGGCTGGCTGCCCGCGCGGCGGCCGACGCCGCCGGTGGAGGCGTAGCCGTGGCCGAAGCCGCCGCCGGGCAGGCCGACCTGCCCGAGCAGGCAGGCGAGCGCCACCGCCGCCCACAGCGGCTGCTCGCCGAAGCGGGTGCGCGCCACCGACCAGCTGACGGTGACCATGGTGCGCCCGGCGGCGGCGCGGCGCGCCAGGTCGCGGATCGTCGCCGCGGGCACCTGCGTGATCGCCTCGGCCCACTCGGGGGTCTTCACCACGCCGTCGTCGGCGCCCTCCAGGGAGGCCAGGAAGCGCTCGGTGCCCGAGCAGCAGCGCGCCAGGAAGTCCTCGTCGTGCAGGCCCTCCTGCACCAGCACCCGGCACATCGCCAGCAGCAGGGCGGCGTCGGTGCCGGGCACGGGCGCGACCCACTGCGCGTCCAGCTCGGCGGCCAGGTCGTCGCGCAGCGGGGAGACGAGCACGAAGCGCGCGCCGCGGGCCCTGGCCCGGCGCAGCCGGCCGGCGATCTCGTGGCGGCTGATGCCGCCGCTGGCGACCTCGGAGTTCTTCGCGGGCAGCCCGCCGAAGGCCAGGACGAGGTCGGTGTGCGCCTCGATGCTGGACAGCGCCGTCGGGGAGAGCAGCGGCTCCTGGTTGCCCACGACGTGCGGCATGAGGACCTCGCCCACGCCGTGGCTGTACGTCCACGACGAGCGCACCGCGCCGCCCAGGCAGTTCCAGAAGCGGTGCACCTGGCTCTGGGCGTGGTGGAAGCGCCCGGCGCTGGCCCAGCCGTAGGAGCCGGCGAAGACGGCGGTGGGCCCGTGCCGGGTGAGCACGCGCGAGAGCTCCCCGGCGAGGCGGTCGAGGACCTCGTCCCAGCCCACGGCGAGGAACTCGTCCTCCCCGCGCCGCGCGTCCGGGCCGGGGCCGTCCTCCCACCAGCCGCGGCGCACGTGCGGGCGCAGCACCCGCGCGGTGGTCGTGGCGGCCACCGGCACGTTGCCCAGCAGCGGCGAGGGCTCGGGGTCGTCGGGGTGGGGGTGCACGTGCACGCGCCCGTCGGCGCCGGTGGTGGCGGAGAAGGCGCCCCAGTGCGAGGAGTGCGGGGTGCCGAGGCGGGTGCGCGGGCCGGTCGTGCTCACCGCACCAGGATCCCCGATGCGCCGGGCCGACCCGCGCGCCCGGTGCGCCCGGGGCCGCTCAGGCGAACAGGGCCCCGACGTCGAGGACGACCCCCCAGCGCTCCAGCTCGTGGGTGCCGGCGCTCAGGGCGCGGTCCAGCTCGTAGGCGCCGTCGACGAGGCGGTGCACGTACACCGTGTGGTCCCACGGCGAGACGATCCAGTACTCCGGGCACCCGTGTCGGGCGTACCTGGCCGTGTTGCGCACCCAGTCCTTCGACTGGTTCGACGGGGAGAGCACCTCGACGCACAGCAGCACCGGGCCGTCCCAGTACTGGGCGCCCTCGTCGACCTCCGCAGCCGCGTCGATGACCACGACGTCCGGCTCGTACTTGTCCGCCCCCGGCTTCCAGCCCCACTCGTGGAACACCTGGCGCCCGTCGCGGTCCAGCAGGTTCGCCAGCCGGACGATCAGCCGCTGGTGCCGCCCGGTCACCACGCCGCGCGGGAGGAAAGCCCCGTCCACGTACTCGCCGCGCACGTCGTCGCCCAGCGCACGGTAGTCCTCCCAGGACATCGGGACGCCGCGGGCACCCTCCTGCACCTCAGCCGCCACGGTGCGAGCGTAGCCCGCAGGACCCCCGGCGGTCAGGGCGTGCACGGATCCCCGCCGTCCCTCGCGGGTCCACCCGTGCGGGCGCTCAAGGTCGGGCGCGCACCTGCCGATGAGGGCGCATGAGCACCGCGACGCAGCGTCACGACGGCGGGCCCGCGCTCGCCCGTGCGGGGGAGGCGGGTGTCGCCGGGGGCAGGAGGGGATCCCGGCGGGCACCCTCCCCGCGCACGGCGGGCGCGCGCCTGGCCGTCACGACCGCGGCGCTGGTGGGGCTGCTGGTGGCGCTGGCGCCCGTCGTCGCCGGCGGCGGCGCGCCGACCACCGCGGTGTGGTGGCCGGCGGCCGGTGCGGGGCTGGCGCTGGCGGTGCGCCGGCCGTCCCGGCGGTGGTGGTGCGTCGCCGGGACGCTGGTGGGCAGCGCGCTGGCGCTGCGCTGGACGGGGGCGGACCCGGCGCTGCCGACGGCGCTGGTCGCCTGCGCCCAGGCGCTGCAGTGCGCGGTGGGCGCGTCGGTGACCGGGCTGCTGACCGGTGGGCGCCCGGTGCGCCTGCGCACCACCGGCGACGCCTGGCGGCTGGCCGCCGGCGCGGTGGCGGGGGTGGTCGCCGCGTGCGCGCTGCTGCAGCCGGTGGCGGCGCCGGGCACGGTGCTGCACCTGGCGCCGGCGCAGCTGCTGGGGGTGCTGCTGGTGGCGCCGCTGCTGCTGCCGGCGGGCACGCCGCGGGCGGTGGACCGGCGCACCCGCGCCGCGCGCACCGAGTGGGGCGCGGCGCTGGTGGTCTCCGCGGCGGTGGCCGCGGCGCTGTTCGGGCGCCTGGACCCGGGTCCGTGGTCGTTCCTGGTGGTGGTGCCGGTGCTGTGGGGCGCGGCGCGCCTGGGGCTGGGCCGGGCGCTGACGTGCCTGCTGGTGGTGGCGGTGGTGGCGACCACCGGCACGGCCGCGGGCCTGGGCCCGTACGGGGGGTTCAGCGCGGGGCACCGCACCGCGGTGCTGCAGGCGCTGCTGTTCACGTGCGGCGCGGTGACGATGGTGATGTCGCTGGTGGTGCGCGCCCGCGAGGGCGCCGTGGTCGAGGCCGGCCGGCGCGAGGAGCTGTTCCGCCGCACCTTCGACGACGCCCTGCTGGGGGTGGCGCTGCTGCGGCTGCGCGCCGACGGCACCGCCGTGGTGGCGCGGGTCAACGAGCGGCTGGTCTCGATGCTGGGGCACGACGTGCCGGTCGGCTCGGACTGGTCGGCGCAGGTGCACGAGGAGCACCGCGGGGCGTTCGTGGAGGCGGTGCACGAGATGGTCGAGCAGGTGCGCGCCGGCGACAGCGCGCACTGGCACGCCGAGGTGCAGCACGGCGACGGCGACGTGTGGCTGGAGCTGGCCGCCTCGGCGTGGCCGACCTGGCGCGGGGACGGGCGCGCCGGGGAGGTGGCCGCGGTGGTGCAGGTCGCCGACGTGACCCAGCGGCGCCTGGTGCAGCGCAGGCTGCGCCGCGCGGCGCTGCACGACGCGCTGACGGGCCTGCCCAACCGGGCGCTGCTGGAGGACCGGCTGCGCCACGCGCTGCAGGCCGCGGCCCGCTCGGGCCGGCGGGTGGCGCTGCTGTACTGCGACCTGGACGACTTCAAGCCGGTCAACGACACCGGCGGGCACGCCGCCGGCGACCACGTCCTCATCGAGGTGGCGCAGCGCCTGGGCGCGGCGGTGCGCCCGGGCGACACCGTCGCGCGCCTGGGCGGCGACGAGTTCGCCGTGGTGTGCCCGGACCTGCCCGACGCCGAGGCCGCCGGGGCGGTCGCCGAGCGCGTCGTGGCCGCGATGGCCGAGCCGTTCGAGGTGGCCGGGTGGAGCTTCCCGGTGGGCATCAGCGTGGGCGTCTCGATCGCCGCGCGCGGCGCGGACGCGCAGCGGGTGCTGCAGGACGCGGACGCGGCCATGTACGAGGCGAAGGGCGCCAAGGGCTCCGGGCGCGGCGGGCGGGTGCGCACCAGCGGCGGGCGCGTGGTGGACCTGCGCTCGGCGCGCGAGCGCTAGGCCCGGCCCCGGCGCGGGCGCCTCAGCCGCCGACGTCGACGACCCGGTTCTGGTAGGCCCACACGACGGCCTGCAGGCGCGAGCGCACCCCGAGCTCGGGCATCATCCGCGCCAGGTGGGACTTCACGGTGGAGACCTCCAGGTGCAGCGCGCGGCCGATCTCCTCGTTGGACATCCCCTGCGCCAGGTGCGCGAGGACCTCCAGCTCGCGCGCGGTCAGCAGCTCGCCGGCGCGGGCGGCCGTCACCGGCTGGGTGCGCCGGCGCGCGAGCATCTCCGCGACCACCCGCTTCGTCAGCGTGTCCGCCAGGGTCCCGTTGCCGGCGGCCGACGGAGCGCACGGCGTCGACCACGGTGGCCGGCTCCGCGTCCTTGAGCAGGAAGCCGGACGCGCCGGCCTCGAGCGCGCCGAAGAGGTGCTCGTCCACGTCGAAGGTGGTCAGGACGAGCACCGGGACCGGGTCGGTCACGCCGGGCCCGCACAGCTCGCGCGTGGCGGTGATCCCGTCGGTGCCGGGCATGCGCACGTCCATGCAGACGACGTCGGCGCGCAGCCGCCGGGCGGCCTCGACCGCCTGCGCGCCGTCGGCGACCTCGGCGACGACCTCCAGGTCCGGCTCCAGGCCCAGCAGCGCGCCCAGCCCCGCGCGCACCAGCGGCTGGTCGTCGGCGACCACCACGCGGATCACCGGACCGCCCCCTGCGCGCGCGCCGCCTCCCGCGGCTGCCCCGCCCCCCGGTGGGTGGGCACGTCCAGCGCGACGCGCCAGCCGCCGCCGGGCTCGGGGCCGGCGCTCAGCCGGGCACCGGTCAGCTCGGCGCGCTCGCGCATGCCGACCAGGCCCAGCCCCCCTCCCGGGCGCTGGTCCCGCCCGGGCCCGGGCGGCGCGGCGGAGGCCGGCGGGGGGACCGGCGCGGGGCCGTTCACGACGCCGACCCGCAGCACGGCCGGGTCCCGGGCGTCCAGGACGACCTCGCAGCGCGCCCCGGGCGCGTGGCGGACGACGTTGGCGAGGCACTCCTGCACCATGCGGAAGGCGGCGAGCTGGGCGAGCGGCCCGATCGCCCCCCACCGCCCGGCCGGGTCGCCCAGGAGGGTGAGGCTCGCGTCGACGCCCGCCGCGCGGGCGCGCTCGACGAGCGCCGGCACCGCCGCGAGCGCCTCCACCGGGCGCGCGGTGTCCTCGGGGGCGTCGCGCAGCAGGCGCACGAGGGCGCGCAGCTGGTCGAGCATCGCGGAGGTCTCGGTCCGCACCCGCTGCACGGCCGCCTTCGCGGCGGCGGGGTCGACGTCGATCTGGCGCCCGATCGCCCCGGTCATCACGGCGATGCCCGACAGGTGGTGCGCGGCGATGTCGTGCAGCTCCCGGGCCATGGCCGCGCGCTCGCGCGCCACGGCCGCCTCCACGCGGGCGTCGTGCTCGCGGGCGAGCGCCTCGACCTGCCGGGCGCGGGCCCGCGCCGCCTCCCGCCGCGAGCCGACGACGACGCCCGCCGACGCCGGGAGCGCGACGACCACGAGCGCCTGGGCGAGGGGGGCGCCGAGCCGCACGAGCAGCGGGGCGCCCTCGGCGGGCTGGGCGAGCAGCGTCCCGGCGCCGACGAGCACCGCGGCGGCGCCCAGGACCGGCAGGGCGCGGCGCAGCGTCCCGGCGGGCGTCCCGGCGAGCGTGGCCGAGCAGGCGGCGACGAGCACGGCGAGGGTGGTGGTGCCGACGAGCTCACCGAGCCCGGCCAGGGCCGCCACCGGCACGCCGGCGGCCACGAGAGCGAGGACCGCGCGCGGGTGCGCGCGGCGCCGTACCAGGGCGAGCGCCTGCGCGACGACCACGGCGACGCCCGACCACCACGGCGACGCCCGACCACCACGGCCCGCTGCCGGGCGCGGGGACGGGGCCTGCGACGTCGGGGTCCGCCCGCACCGCGGGCACGAGCAGGAGCAGCGCCGCGACGGCGAGCAGGCAGGTGACGCCCGCGACGACGACGTCGCCGCGGGTGGGTGTCCGGCGCAGCGGCATGGCGCCATCCTGGCAGCGCCGCGCACCGCGGGCCGTGGTCCTTTCGATGCAGGTGCGCAGGTTCCCGCTCCCGCCGCTCGAGCGGCACCGGCCGCCACGACCAGGCTCGGCCCCGTGACCACCGCCTCCGCCACCGCCGCGCACCGGCCGCGCACCGGCGGCCCCCTGGCCCCCGTGCGCGCCCACCCCCTCGTCAGCTTCTTCGTCCTGGCGAACGCCACGAGCTGGATCGCCTGGACCCCCTACGTGCTGTCCCGGCACGGCCTGGGCCTGTGGGACCTGCGCTTCCCCGAGGTCCTCAGCAGCAGCCAGATCCTCGGGGTGCTGCCCGGCGCCTACCTCGGCCCGATCGCCTCGGCGCTGCTCGTCACCGCCGTCGCCGACGGCCGGGAGGGGTTGCGGCGCTGGACGAGCCGGATGTGGCGCTGGCGGGTGCGCTGGCACTGGTACGCCACCACGCTGCTCGGGGTGCCCGCGGCGATGCTGCTCACCGGGTTCGCCTTCTCCGGCGGGCGGGTCAGCGCACCGTCGCTGCTCGCGGTCTCCGCGTACGTCCCGGCGCTGCTGGTCCAGGTGGTCACCACCGGTCTCGCGGAGGAACCCGGCTGGCGCGACTTCGCGCTGCCCCGCCTGCAGGACCGGTTCGGCCCGCTGGCCGGCTCGATGGTGCTGGGTCCGTCCTGGGCGCTGTGGCACGGCCCGCTGTTCCTGACGGAGTGGGGCGGCTGGCCGCACGCGCACTGGTCGCGGCCGGTGGCGTTCGTGGTGTTCTGCCTGGCGTTCAACCTGGTGATGACGTGGGTGTTCAACAGCACGGGGCAGAGCCTGCCGCTGGCGGTGCTCGCCCACGTCAGCGTCAACAACTTCGCCTCCGTCCTGTGGACGGACCTCTTCCCCACGATCGACGAGGACCGCGCGATGGTGGCGATGGCCTCCGGGGCGGTGGTGGCCGCCGTCGCGCTCCTCGTCGCCACGCGGGGACGGCTGGGGCTGGCCGGGCCCCGCGCGGTCGCGACCCGGGCCGGCGGGTGAGCGGGAGGGCGGGTGCTGCAGCTAGCCTGCCGGGGCACCGGTCGGCGGGAACCCAGGGAGCACAGGCGATGGAGCCCAGCGAGGTCCACGGTTTCAACTACGCCGGTTCGTGGGGGTCCTCGGGCCTGGACCTGTGGGAGCACCACGACCACGGCCGGATGGCGGTGGAGGTCGCCCGCGGCAAGGCGGCGTTCCCGGGCTGGAACACCGCCCGCTGGTGGCTCTCGCACGAGGCGTTCCAGCGCGACCCGGCGCGGTTCCTGGCGAACCTCGACGCCGGTCTCGGCCTGTTCGCCGCGCACGGCATCGCGGTCGTGCCGGTGCTGTTCAACCGCTGGCGCGACCCGGTGTGCGACTTCGGCGGCGTGCCGCTGGACCACCTGCTCCCGCACGCCAGCGCCTGGAGCCGCGCCGACGACCTGTTCGCCGACCCGGCGGCCGACGGCGACGCGGTCGCGCCGGTGCAGCGGATCCTGCGCCGGTACCTGGTGGAGGTGGTCGGCGCCCACGCCGGCGACGAGCGGGTCTGGGCCTGGGACCTGTGCAACGAGCCGCTCATGGGCGCGTACGTGCACGACGAGCGCAGCCCGCTGCGCGTGGCCGAGCTGCGCTGGCTGGCCTGGTGCCGCGGCGTGGTCCTGGCGGCCGGGGCGCGCCAGCCGCTGACGATCGGGAACTACGCCGACGTGGCGGCGCTGCGCGCCACCGAGCCCCTCAGCGACGTCCTCGGCTTCCACCCGTACTGGATGTGGCAGGGCGTCGGCCCGGAGACGCACGTGCACACCCGCGCCGGGTTCGAGGCGTACCTCGACGAGTGCGTCGCCTTCGCCCGCTCGGTGGGCAAACCCCTGTACGCCAGCGAGACGGTGTGGGGCGCGCGCGACGACGCCACGCACGTGGAGGTGATGCGCTTCACCCTCGGGCGGCTGCGCGAGCGCGGCATCGGTTTCACCGTGCACGCCCTGCACCACAGCGGCGTGGCCGACCTGCACCGCGACGAGTTCGGCCCGGTCGGGCACCCCGAGTGGCTGCACTTCCTCGACGCGGACGGCAGCGTGCGCCCCGGGCACGAGGCGTTCAACGAGTTCGCCCCCGCCTGAGCCACCCCTGCGCCCGCCCCGCCCCGGCGTTAATCCGCGCGGGGGTTCACGCTGCGGTACTAGCGTGCTGCCGTTCATCACCCGCCGCAGCGGCGGGTGAGGACGCCCGCGAGGGGACCGGGGGGAACGCGGTACCCCTCTGCCGCGGGCCCACCACCAGCGCACCACGCGAGGGGGCACCTGTGAAGCGCACCGCACGCACCACGGCCGCTCTGGCCGCCGCACTCGTCCTCGTCGGGGCACCGCCCGCGACGGCCGCCGGCCCGGCGGGACCGCCGGGCACCGCGGGGACGGCCGCGGACCCGAGCCCCGTGCCGGTCGAGGGCCCGGCGGTCAGCCTGGGCACGGAGTTCACGGGCCTGAGCGACGGCGACCTCGTCGCGGGCAACCGCCTGGTCGAGGGGCGCCTGGGCGCGATCAGCCGCGCCTGGGCGTGGCAGGAGGGGGAGCTGACCGACATCGGCCCCTTCGACGGCGAGGGTTCCACCCGCGCCACGGCGGTGGGCGCCGCCGGTCAGGTCCTGGGCACCAGCACCTCCCCGAGCACCGACGAGGTCGGTTTCCTGTGGCAGGACGGCGCCGTGCGCGCCCTGGGCACCGGCCAGGACCGCTTCGTGCCGGTCGACGTGGACGACGCCGGCCGCGTCCTGGGCACCGGGACCACCGCCGACGGCGCGCGCCGCGCCATGCTCTGGCGCGACGGCGCCCTGACGACGCTGCCCGCCCCGAGCGGGTGCACGCAGACGTACGCCACCGCCCTGGACGAGCGCGGCACCGCCGTCGGCACCTGCTACGCCGGCACCGAGCGCCGCTACGCCCTGTTGTGGCAGGACGCCGGGCGCCGCGTGCGCGCGCTCGACCCGTCCATGCGCGTGCTGGACGTCGACGGTCGCGGCCGGCTGGCCGGGCAGGACCTGAGCACGCAGCGGGCCACGGTGTGGGCGCCGCGCGGTCGCGGCGGGTGGCGGGCGCTCGACCTCGGCGCCGCGCCGGGCGCGAGCGCGGAGGACTTCGGCCGGGACGGCGAGGTGGCCGTGACGGAGCCGGACGCCGGTGGTGCGGGTTCGCGCGTGCTGCTGTGGCGGCACGGGCGGCTGAGCGCCCTGCCCGGCGGCGAGGGCTACGAGGCCGTGGCGGCCAACGCGCTCGGTCACGTGCTGGGCGCCTCGTACGGCAACCCAGCGCTGCTCTGGCGCTGAAGGGGCGGGGGCGGTGACCACCGGGTCACCGCCCCGCCTCACCCGCCCAGGGCGGCGGCCAGGTGCTCGCCGGTGAGGGTGGAGCGGGCGGCGGCGAGGTCGGCGGGGGTGCCCTCGAAGACGACGCGCCCGCCGTCGCGGCCGGCGCCGGGGCCCAGGTCGAGCACCCAGTCCGCGTGCGCGACGACCGCCTGGTGGTGCTCGACGACGACGACGGAGGTGCCGGAGTCGACGAGCCGGTCCAGCAGGGCCAGCAGCTGCTCCACGTCGGCCGGGTGCAG
Source organism: Kineococcus gypseus (assembly GCF_050871305.1). Classification (NCBI taxonomy): domain Bacteria; kingdom Bacillati; phylum Actinomycetota; class Actinomycetes; order Kineosporiales; family Kineosporiaceae; genus Kineococcus; species Kineococcus gypseus. The sequence continues at coordinate 54,556 of NZ_JBJLRD010000003.1, forward strand.
CCCGGCGGTCGGCTCGTCGAGCACGTACGTGCCGCCGGGCCGGCCCAGCTGCGCGGCCAGCTTCAGGCGCTGGCGCTCCCCGCCGGACAGCGTCGTCAGCGGCTGGCCCAGCGTCAGGTACCCCAGCCCGACGTCGGCGAGGCGCTCCAGGACGGCTCGCGCGGCCGGGGTGCGCGCCTCACCGGCGCCGAAGAACCCCAGCGCCTCGCCGACGGGCATGGCCAGGACCTCGCTGATGTCGCGCCCGCCGAGGCGGTGCTCGAGCACCGAGGCGCGGAACCTGCGGCCCTCGCACTCCTCGCACGTGGCGGCCGCGCCGGTGACGACCACCAGGTCGCTCTGCACGACGCCGGCGCCGCCGCACGCCGGGCAGGCGCCCTCGGAGTTCGCGCTGAACAGCGACGCGCTGACGCCGTTGGCCTTCGCGAACGCCTTGCGCACCGGGTCCAGCAGCCCGCTGTAGGTGGCCGGGTTGCTGCGCCGCGAGCCGCGGATCGGGCTCTGGTCGATGCTCACCACGCCCTCGCGCCCGGCGATCGAGCCGTGCACGAGGGAGCTCTTGCCCGAGCCGGCCACCCCGGTGACGGCGACGAGCACCCCGAGGGGCACGTCGACGTCGACGTCGCGCAGGTTGTGGCTGCGCGCGCCGCGCACCGGCAGCCACCCGGTGGGCTCGCGCACCGACGCCTTGAGCACGGGGCGGTCGTCCAGGTGCCGGCCGGTGGCGGTGCCGCTGGCGCGCAGGCCGTCGACCGTGCCCTCGAAGCAGACGGTGCCGCCGGCCGAGCCGGCGCCCGGGCCGAGGTCGACGACGTGGTCGGCGATGGCGACGACCTCGGGTTCGTGCTCGACGACGAGCACGGTGTTGCCCTTGTCGCGCAGGCGCAGCAGCAGGTCGTCGACGCGGCGCACGTCGTGCGGGTGCAGCCCGGTGGTCGGCTCGTCGAAGACGTAGGTGACGTCGGTGAGGGCCGAACCCAGGTGGCGCACCACCTTCGCGCGCTGCGCCTCGCCGCCGGAGAGCGTGCCGGTGGGGCGGTCCAGGCTGAGGTAACCCAGCCCGATCTCGACGAAGGAGTCCAGGGTGCGCTGCAGCGAGGCCAGCAGCGGCGCCGCGGACGGCTCGTCCAGCTCGCGCACCCACCCGGCGAGGTCGCTGATCTGCATCGCGCACGCGTCGGCGATGCTCACCGCCCCGATCCTCGAGGAGCGCGCGGCCTCGCTGAGCCGGGTGCCCTCGCACGCGGGGCAGGTGGTGGAGGTCACCGCGCGCTCCACGAAGGCGCGCACGTGCGGCTGCAGGGCGCTGACGTCCTTGGAGAGCATCGACTTGCGGATGCGCGGCAGCAACCCCTCGTAGGTCAGGTTGATGCCCTCCACCTTCACCTTGGTGGGCTCGCGGTGCAGCAGGTCGTGCAGCTCGCGCTCGGTGTAGTCGCGGATCGGCTTGTCGGGGTCGAAGAACCCCGAACCGGCGTAGATGCGCCCGTACCAGCCGTCGGCGCTGAAACCGGGGATCGTGAACGGTCCCTCGCTCAGCGACTTCGACGCGTCGTAGAGCTGGGCGGGGTCGATGTCGTCGACGCGCCCGGTGCCCTCGCAGCGCGGGCAGGCCCCGCCGGTGACGGTGAAGCTGCGCTTCTCCTTCACGGTGGTGCCGCCGCGCTCGAACGTGACCGCGCCCGAGCCGCTGATCGAGGCGACGTTGAAGGAGTACGCCTGCGGCGGCCCGGCGCTGGGCCGGCCGAAGCGGCTGAACAGGATGCGCAGCAGCGCGTTGACGTCGGTGGCCGTGCCCACCGTCGAGCGCGGGTCGGAACCCATCCGCTCCTGGTCCACCACGATGGCGGGCGTCAGCCCCTCCAGGACGTCGACGTCCGGGCGCGCCAGCGGCGGCAGGAACCCCTGAACGAACGCGCTGTACGTCTCGTCGATCATGCGCCGCGACTCCGCGGCGATCGTGCCGAACACCAGGGAGCTCTTGCCCGAGCCGGACACGCCGGTGAACACCGTCAGCCGGCGCTTGGGGATGTCCACGACGACGTCGCGCAGGTTGTTCACGCGCGCGCCGTGCACGCGGATCAGGTCGTGGCCGTCGGCCGGGTGCGGTGCGGGGGGCGGGGACGCTGCCGTGGGAGGAGACGCTGCCGGGGGTGGGGGCGACGTCGCGGCCCTGCGCGTGCTCACCCGTGCGATCGTGCCACGCGCGGCCCGGCCCGTCACGACCCCGCCGCCGTCCGGTCCGGTCGCTCGGCGTGGCCGGCGAGGAGGGCGGCCAGCGCCACCGGCCGGCTCAGGACGACGCAGTGGCCCGCCTCGACCTCGTCCGGTGCCGCGAGGCCGAGGCGCTCGGCCGCCACGCGGCGCTGCACCGCGGGCGGCAGGAAGCGGTCGCGGGTGGTGACGACGTAGCGAGCCGGGATCGGAGGCAACGAGGCCGCCGGCCACGGCGCCCGCCCGAGCCGCGCGCTCGTCGGCCGCTCCCGGGCCAGGGCCTCGCGCGCCAGGTCCGCCGGGACGTCGTGGTGGAAGGTGACCAGGGGGTCCGGGTGGCCGGTGAGGCCGCCGTCGGCGCGGGCGGCCCCGGCCACCGCCGCGCGCCAGCCGACGGCGCCGAACCACTGCTCCGCGCTCTCCCCCGGCCGCGGCACCATCCCCGCCACGAACACCTGCAGCGCCGCGCCCAGCCGCTGCGCCACCAGCGGCACGAGGAAACCGCCGCTGGAGTGGCCGACCACCACCACCGCGCTCCCGCCGCCGGCGCCGTGGACCGCCTGCACGACCGCGTCGACGCACTCGTCCCACGTCGCGTCGTCGCGGTCGTTCGGCAGGTCCGGGGCGACGGCGTCGTGACCGCGCTCGCGCAGGGCTCGCTGCACGAGGTGCCACGCCCAGCCGCCGTCACCGGAGCCGTGCACCAGCGCGAAGGTCGTCACACCGGTCCGGACCCGCGCCGCGACGCGAACTCATCGCCGGGAACTCATCGCACCTCCGGTGAGTCCGCCGGCGCCGGCGGGTCCACCCCGCGACGGGCAGGACCGGCGCGCGGGAGGACGACGTGGGACTCATCGAGATCGAGCTGTTCGCGACCCTGGACCTCGTCGGGCAGGCGCCCGGCGGGCCCGGGGAGGACCCCGAGGGGTTCGCGTTCGGCGGGTGGCAGGCGCCCCTGCTCGACGAGGTCGCCGGGGCGCAGGTCGCCGCCGCGTACGAGGGCACCGACGCCCTGCTGCTCGGCCGGCGCACGTACGAGATCTTCGCCGCCCACTGGCCGCACCAGGAGGGCGGCGGGGACGGCGGGATCGCCGCGCTCTTCAACCGCGTTCCGAAGTACGTGGCCTCGCGCGGGCGCCCGCAGCTGCCGTGGGCCGGGTCCGTGCAGCTGAGCGCGGACCTGGCCACGGCGGTGCGCGGGGTGCGCGAGCGGCACGAGCACGTCAAGGTCGTCGGCAGCCTGGACCTGGTGCAGACCCTGCTGCGCGAGGGGCTCTTCGACCGGCTGGACCTGTGGGTGCACCCCGTGGTGCTCGGCGTGGGCAAGCGCGTGTTCGCCTCCGGGGCGGTGCCCACGGTGCTCACGCTGCTCGAACCGCCGGCGGCCGGTCCCAGCGGCACCGTGCTGCTGCGCTACGCCCGTGCCGGGGGGACGCCCGCCACCGGGGACATGGGCGCCCCCGACCGCGGCGTCCGCCGCTGACGCCGCGCGGCCGGGTCGTGGCCCGGCTGCGCGGGCGGCGCTCCCCGGGGCTCAGCCGAACGTGTCGGGGTCCGGGCCGGTGCGCTCGTCGCGGTTCAGCGCGCTGATCGCGGCGACCTGCTCGTCGGTGAGGGTGAAGCCGAGCACGTCGATGTTGCTGCGCACGCGCGCGGGCGTGACGGACTTGGGGATGACGACGTTGCCCAGCTGCAGGTGCCAGCGCAGCACGACCTGCGCGGGCTCCTTGCCGGTCTCGGCGGCGACGCGCGTGATCACCGGGTCGGAGAGCAGCTCGCCGCCCCTGGCCAGCGGGCTCCACGCCTCGGTGGCGATGCCGTGCTCGGCGTTGAAGGCGCGCAGGTCCTCCTGCACCAGGTACGGGTGCAGCTCCACCTGGTTCACGGTGGGGACGATGCCGGTCTCGTCGATGAGCTTGCGCAGGTGGGTCTTCTGGAAGTTCGAGACGCCGATGCTGCGGATGCGCCCCTCGCGCTGCAGCTCCGCGAACGCCTGCCACGTCTCGACGTAGTCGTCGCGCTGGGTGGGCCAGTGGATGAGGTACAGGTCCAGGTACTCCAGCTGGAGCTTGGCCGTGCTCTCGTCGAAGGTGCGCAGGGTGCGGTCGCGGCCGTGCTGCTCGTTGGGCAGCTTGGTGGTGACGAACACCTCCTGGCGGGGCACGTCGCTGGTGCGCAGGGCGTCGCCGACACCGGCCTCGTTGCCGTAGCCCGCGGCGGTGTCGACGTGCCGGTACCCGGCCTCGAGGGCGTCGAGGACCACCTCGGCGGTGCGCTCCTGGGGCACCTGCCACACGCCCAGGCCGATCTGCGGCATCTCGACGCCGTCGTGCAGGGTCACGCTCGGGACTGCGCTCACGCGGGTTCCTCCTCCTGGCCGCGGTCGTTCCACGGCTCGCGGCGAGGCTACGGCGGCGCCGGTCGCCCCGCGCGGGCTGCGGGTGCCGCGCGCGCCGGGGTGCTCGCCGGCTGCGGGGACGTGTCGGGGGCGGCGGTCACGATGCCGGGGTGCGCCCGCCCACCTCCGCCGGCAGCCGGTCCGGCAGCGGGCCGGTGGCGGTCGTGCACGCCCTGTGGGTGCGCCCGGGGCGGCTGCTGTGGTGGGTCGAGCGCGGCGGGCCGGCGGTGCCGCAGGCGGTGCACGTGCCCGCCGGGGCGGACGACCCCGCCCACCCCGGCGCCCTGCGCAGCGGCCAGCGCGCCGCACTGCTGCGCTCCGGCCTGGCCGGGGAGACCCTGCACGGGGTGCTGGCCGGGCCCACGCGCTGGGTGCCCGCCCTGCTGCCGGTGCGCGACGGGGTGCCGGTGCCCAGCCCGGACGCCTTCGCGCGGGTGCCGGGCCCGCGCCGCCACCCGGCGCCGGTGGAGCTGGGCGTGGTGCAGCTGCCGTGCACCGCTCCCCCGCTGGGCGTCAGCGTCGAGGCCGTGCGCGCGGCCGGCCCGCGCGGCTGGCCGGGCGGCGGGCTGCTCGTGCCGGGCCGGGAGGTGCTGCACCTGGCCGCGCTGGTGCGCGACCTCGCCGCGGCCGCGGCCGCCTCCCCCGGCGCGGCCGGCGTGCCCGGCGCGGCCTGGCGGCGCCGGCGGGCGCAGACGCTGCCGGTGGTGCTGCGCGCGGCCGTGCCCGGGGACGGCGGCCCCACGCCCAGCGCCCGCCAGGTCGTCGACGAGGTCGTGCGCGCCGCGCTGCCGCACCTGCGCCGCGCGCCGCTGCCCGCGCCGGCGGCGGCCACCGCGCGGGTGGTGCTGCTCGTGGGCGGCCCCGCCGCCGAGCCCGGCGCCGAGCGCGCCGGCGCGGCGCAGGAGCCGCGCTGGTCGGTGGACGTGACGCTGTCGGTGGGCGGGGCCGCCCCGCTGCGCCTGGGCGAGGTGACCGGCGACCCGCTCGCCCTGGAGGCGCTGCGCGCCGGCCTGGCCCGCGCCGTCGGGGTGTGCCCGGCGCTGCGCACGGCGCAGCGCGACCCCGGCGACGCCGGGCGCCTGTGGCTGCCGGCACCGGTGGCCGCCGAGCTCGTCGAGCGCGGGCTGGACCTGCTGCACGGCGCCGGGGTGGCGGTGCTCGTGCCGCGCGAGGTGGTCGCCGACCTCGCCGCGGCGGTGCGCCGCGCCCGTCAGGCCCAGTCGAAGCGCCGGATCCGCCAGGACGTCCACCCCAGCCAGCGGCGCAGGTGGGGCGGCTCGGCGTAGCAGCCCAGCGCGGCGACCGCGGCGCGCAGGTCGGCGTCGTCCAGGAGCAGCAGCCCGTCGAGCTCGTCCGCGACGCGGTCGAGGAAGGCGGGCGCCTCGGCGATCAGGGCCTCGTCCTCCTCGTAGCAGGGCGTGTCCGCCAGGTCGGCGGCGTTGAACCAGCCGCCGAGGAAGGAGACCAGCGCCGGCCAGCGCACGCGCCAGCCCGCCGCGCGCGGGTCCTCCGACGGGTCGGTGGCGTGCACGGCGTGCACCTCGGCGGCGGGGCCGGCGTCCCCGGCGTCCAGGCGGTGCAGCACCACGGCGGCGCGGGTGCTGTCCACCCCGTCCAGCACCGCCCTCCCGTCCCCCTCGGGGTCCAGCAGCACCAACTGCCCCACGACGGCGCCGACGTCGCCGGCCAGGTGCAGTCGGCTTCCCCCGGCGGGGTCGGCCAGCCACGCCCGCTCCCGCTCGCGGTGCCGCTCGCGCAGCACGCGCGCGGCGCGGTGCAGCGACTCGGCGGTGCCGGCGGCCGAGTCGTGCACCCGCCACGGGTACGGCCACGTCGGCAGCGCACCGCGCGGCAGGACCGTGGCGGGCTCCTCGAGGGCCTCGCGCAGCCGCTCGACGTACCAGGCCGTCCACACCAGCCACGAGCTGCCGTCCGGCGGGTCCCAGCTGTCGGCACCGAGGTTCAGCGCGACGGTGCACATCGCCTCCTCGGTGACCACCCCGGCGGTGGCGCGGCGCCACAGGTCCAGCGTGGCGACGATCGTCTCCGGGGCCGTGCGGGAGAGCTGCCGCTCGATGGCCTCGCGCGGCGAGGTGGTGGCGAGGACGTCCATGTCGTGGCCCACTGCCCACGAGAGGACGGGGTCGCGGTCGAGGCGGTCGGTCAAGGGTGCTTCTCCCGGTCGAGGAACGAGGTGACGATGAAGGGTGTGCCGCGCTCGTCGCGGCGCAGGCGGACCACGGCCTGCTCGGCGGGTACGCGCCGGAAACCGGTGCTGTCGCGGACGAGCACCGTGCCCGCCGACGCGTCGACCGGCACCCGCAGCTCGACGTCCTCCCCCGCGGCGAGGGCCCGCCGCACCCGTGCCTCGTTCTCGCGCAGCGCCGCGGTGATGGTGCGCTCGGCCGTCTCCAGGTCCACCCAGCGCGAGGCGGCCGGCGGCGGGGCGCCGCGCCCACCGCGCTTCCCGCCGAACCGGGTGCCGTTCACCAGCCGGTCCTGCAGGTAGGCGTCGTCCACGTCCACGTGCCGCTCCAGGGTGTGCCCGCGGCCGCGCCCCTCGCTGCGCGCGAGGTCGACGCCGGCGAGCATCTCGTCCAGCGTCTGCGGCAGCGGGTCCTCGTCGCGCCCGCGCGGGCGGTCGCCGCCGGGGCGGCCGGGCGCGCCCTCGACGGCCCGACCGAGGCCGCGCCCGGCCAGGCCGGCGCCGAGGCCGCCGGCGAGCGCGCCCCAGCGACCGGCGCGGGCGTCGTCCAGGTGCAGCGCCTCGGCGGCCGCCTCGCCGGGGTGCCGCAGGTCGTCGAGGACCTGCCCGGGCGCGGCGAGCAGGTCCTCGGCCCAGCCGTCGGCGTCCCAGGCCCAGCCCGCCACCGCGTACGCGGCCGCGGCGCCCTCGGCGACGAGGGCGCGGGCGGCGTCGGCGACGTGCTCACCGGCGGTGCGGGGGCGGTCGGCGACGTCGGCGACGAGGGCGAGCAGGCGCCGGGCCAGGCGCTCGGAGGAGTCGTCGTGGGCGGCGAGGACCTGCGCGCGGGTGGTGTGCCAGCGCTCCAGCTCCGCCCACGCGGTGTGGAAGCCCGCGGCGGTGGCCCCGGGGTCGCGGGTGCGCCGCTCGGCGTCGGCGATCGCGGCGTCGACGGTGCGCAGGCGCCCGGCGAGCATCCCCAGCTCGGCGGAGTGCTCCTCGATCGCGGTGGCACCGGCCGCGGCGGCGCGGGTGAGCAGGTCGACGTCGGCGAGGAGGTCGCGCACGCGGCCGTCGAAGCCGTCGCGCGCCGCCCCCCACCAGCCGCCCAGGCCGCCCAGGGCGGCGTCGACGTCGGCGCGGGCACCGGCCGCGGCGCCGGCGGCCTCCCGCGCCGCGCGCGCCGCGGCGTCGGCCGCCCACGGCGACAGCGTCGCCAGCTCGTCCACCCCCACCTCCCCGGTCGCGGGGACCGTAGGGAGGCGGGCGTCGGCTCAGCGGGCTCGATCCACAGCGCGAGCGCGGTGCCGGGCGGGGGTGGGCCTGTGGCTCCCGCGGCGCTCAGGCGGGCAGGGGCGCGCGGCGGCGCTGCACCGCCGGGCGCGCGGCGATCGCCGCTGCCACCGCGGCGGTGGCCACCAGCGGCACCAGCCCGCACAGCGCCAGCCCGGTGCGCGGCCCGGCGTGCTCGGTGACCCAGCCGACCAGCGGCCCGCCCAGGGGGGTGCCGCCCATGAACACCAGCACGTACAGGCCCATGACGCGCCCGCGGTAGGCCGGTTCGACCCACAGCTGCACCGAGGAGTTCGCGATGGCCTGGAACGCGAGGTTGCTCGCGCCCATGACGACGAGGACGACGAGGAAGGCGCCCAGCCCCGGCGCCAGCGCGGCGGCCGCCTGCGCCGCGCCGAACGCGGCGGCCAGCAGCAGGATCGTGCGCAGCCGCGTGCCGGTGCGCCCGCCGGCCAGCAGCGCCCCGGTCACGGAACCCACGGCGAGCACCACGTTGAACAACCCGTACAGGCTCGCGCCGCCGGAGAACGTCTCGTCGGCGGTGGCGGTGAGCACGACGGGGAAGTTCAGCCCGAACGTGCCGAACACCCCCACGAGCGCGATCGTCCACGCCACGTGCGGGCGCTCGGCCACGTGGCGCAGCGCCGAGCGCAGCTGGCCCTTGCGCTGCTGAGGCGGCGGGGTGCGCACCAGCTCGGAGGTGCGCAGGAAGAACCCCAGCGCGACCGTGGGGCCCACGCAGCACAGGGCGTTCGCGGCGAACGCCCACCCGGTGCCCACGGTGGCGATGAGCGCGCTGGCGACGGCGGGACCGACCAGGCGGGTCGTCTGGAACGTGGCGGCGTTCAGCGCGATGGCGTTGCGCACGCACCGCGCGGGCACCACCTCCCCGACGAACGCCTGCCGGGTGGGGTTGTCCAGCGCGACGACGAGGCCGCCGAGCACGGCGAGGACGTAGACGGCGGGCACGGTGATGCGCCCGCTGACGGTGAGCACCGCCAGGGCGCTCGCCACGACCGCGCTGCACAGCTGGGTGACGAGCAGGATGGTCCGCTTGGGGTAGCGGTCGGCGAGCATCCCGCCGTGCATCCCCAGCAGCAGGATCGGCAGGAACTGCAGCGCCATCGCGATCCCGACGGCGGCGGGCGAACCGGTCAGCTCCAGCACGAGCCAGTCCAGCGCGATGTTCTGCATCCACACGCCGGTGTTCGCGAACGCCTGCCCGGCCACGTAGACCCGGAAGTTGGGCACGCGCAGCGCGGCGAACGTGGCGCCGGTGCGGGGGCGGGAGCCGTCGAGGTGGCCGGGGGTCGAGGGGTTCGTCGTCGGGTTCGTCGCGCAGAGCGCTTCGGCGGAGGCCGGGGGTGTCACGATCAGCCCTTCGGGTGCTCGGTGTCCCCCCATCATCGGCGCGGCGCCGACGTGATCGCACGGTGATGGGCGGAGTATCAGTCATCACGTGTCGTGATGAGCGGGAGGAGGGGCCGTGGTGCTCCCGGGTCCGGGCGCGGGGTCGGCCTTCGACCCCGCGCAGCTGCGCTCGTTCCTGGCGGTGGCGCAGACGCTGTCGTTCACGCAGGCCGCCGCGCGCCTGGGGGTGCGCCAGTCCACCGTGAGCCAGCACGTGCGCAAGCTGGAGGAGGCCGCCGGCCGCGCGCTGGTGCACCGCGACACGCACACGGTGGCGCTGACCGCCGACGGTGAGGCGATGACCGGTTTCGCCCGCTCGATCCTGGCCGCGCACGAGCACGCCGCGGCGTACTTCCGCTCCGAGCGCCCGCGCGGGCGGCTGCGCATCGGCATGTCCGACGACCTGGCGCTGACGCGGCTGCCGCGCATCCTGCGCGAGTTCCGCACCGAGAACCCGCGCGTGGACCTGGAGCTGACCGTCGACCAGTCCGGCACCCTGCACCGGCGCCTGGAGAACGACCGGCTGGACATCTTCATCGGCAAGCGCCCGCGCGGCTCGGGCGAGGGCCAGCTCGTCAAGCGCGAGCGGCTGGTGTGGGTGGGCACCCCCTCCACCCGCCTGGACCTCTCCCAGCCGGTGCCGCTGGCGGTGTACCCCTCACCCTCCCTCAGCGGGGCGGCCATGCACGAGGCGCTCGAGCGCGCCGGGCTGGGCTACCGCAGCGCGTGCGTGTGCCGCGGCGTCAACGGCCTGATCGCCGCGGTCTCCGCCGGCATCGGCGTCTCGTGCCTGGCCGGCTCGCTGGTGCCGGTGCAGCTGAGCGCGCTGGGCCCGCAGCACCGCCTGCCGGAGCTGGGCTGGATCGACCTGGTGCTGCTGACCAACCCGCGCACGCGCGAGCGCCCGGCCTCGCGGGCGCTGGCGGCGGCGGTGCTCTCCAGCGGCCCCGGCGGGCTGAGCGCCTCGGCGGGCTGAGCGGGCACCGCACCCGCGCGCGCCCGGCCGCGCCGCTCGGTACGGTCGGGAGGGTGCCCGATGGACCCGCGACCCCCCGACCGCCGTGCCCCGCCTGAGCCGCGCGCTGCGCGTGGACCTCGTGCGCAGCGACGAGGGCGCCCGGCACCTGACGACGTTCGTGGTGGCGGCGGTGTGCACCGTGCTGCTGACGCGGCTGCTGCTGGCGCTGACCGGCTACCCGCGCATCGGCGGCGACAGCGGCCTGCACGTCGCGCACGTGCTGCCCGGCGGGCTGCTCATGGCGGTGGCCGCGGTGCTGCAGTTCGCGTACGTCGGCCGCGGCCCGCGCCCGGTGGCGGCCCTGCTCAGCGGGGTCGGCTTCGGGCTGTTCATCGACGAGGTCGGCAAGTTCGTCACCTCCAACAACGACTACTTCTACGAACCCGCCGCGGCGATCATGTACGTGGTGCTCGCCGGGCTGGTGGTGGGCGCCCGGCGCTGGCGCCGGCACCGCCCCCTGGACGCCGACGAGCGCGTCGCCAACGCCGCGCACGCCCTCGTCGACGGCATCGCCGGGCACCTGACGCCGCGCCAGCGCGAGGAGGCGCTGCGCGGCCTGGAGGGCCTGGACGGGCAGTTCGCCGCGCCCGAGCTGGGTGCGCTGCTGCGGCGGGTGGGACCGGCGCCGGTGCCGGTGCCGGCGCGCCTGGAGCAGGCGTGGGTCGGGGTCGGGCGCCTGTTCGACCGGCTGGCCACCTCCTGGTGGGCGCTGCCGCTGATGGGCGCCTGCCTGCTGGCGCAGGCGGCCGGTGCGGCGCTGGTGGCCGCGGGCGCGTGGGTCACCGGCCGCGGTCCCGGCACCGCCGGGCTGGGGGTGCTGGTGGGGGCCGGTGCGGCGCTGGTGTTCGCGCTGGCCGGGCTGGTGCAGGCCCGCCGGCGCGGGCGGCGCGCGGCGGTGGAGTCGTTCCAGCGCTCGGCGCTGACCTCGCTGCTGGTCACGCAGGTGTTCCTCTTCGCCGCCTCGCAGTTCGCCGCCACCGCCGGGCTGGTGGTGGACCTGGTGCTGCTCGGCCTGGTCAACGCCGACCTGGACCGGATGCGCACCCGCCGCGCCGCAGCCGCCGGTGCACCCGCGGGGGCGGGTGCCGGCGCGCCTCAGCGCGTCCACAGCTCCACGCGCACCGCGCCGTAGTCGCCCCCGAACTCCCGCTGCCGGCCCGCGCGCGCCGGCTGCACCCACCCGGCGAACACCTCCTCCCACGGGTCGTTGAGCACCAGCCCCACCAGCCACACGCGCCGGTGCCCGGCCAGCGCCGCGGCCCGCTCGCGCTCGGGCACGTCGTCACCGCCCACGGAGACGCTGACGTCGGTGTCGCGCAGCAGCAGCGCGTCGTCCAGGGGGGTGCCGGCGGGCAGGTAGTAGCGCACGTGCGGGCGGGTGGTGTTGCCCAGGAAGGCGACGGCGTCGCCCGGGCGGGCGCCGGCGGCCAGCACCGCCACGGCCGAGGTGATGTCGTCGGTGACGTAGGGGCGGGCGCGCTCGTGCAGCAGGTGCCCGCCCTGCCCGGCCACCAGCGCGCCGGCGGCCAGCACGGCGACGGCCGCGCGCGAGCGCGCCGTGCGCACCCGGGCGGCCAGGGCGCCGGCGCCCGTCCCGGCCAGCACGGCCAGCGCCGGGGCGCTCGCGGCGGCGTAGCGGGCGGAGAACAGCTGCCCTCCGGCGGCGGAGGCGGCCAGCGCGGCCACGGGGGCGACCGCCCAGGCCAGCAGGAGCAGCAGCACCGCCCGCTCGCCGCGCAGGTGTACCGCACCGGCCCCGACGAGCGCGAGCAGCACCAGGAGCACCGGCACCCCGGCCGCGTGCGCCGTCCACAGCCCGGCCGTGCGCGCCAGGACGGGGAAGTCCTCACCGATGCGGTTCGGCGCCTGGGAGAGGCCCGCGGCCACCAGCGCGGCGCTGACCGCCGCGGCCGGCAGCGCACCGAGCAGCACCCGCCGCCGGCCCGCGCGGCCGGGCAGGGCCAGGGCGACCGCCAGCAGCGCGGCCACCGCGGGCGCGCCGGTGAGCACGTGCAGCGCCGCGGCGAGCGTGGAGGAGACCACCCGCAGCACCAGCCAGCGCCGGCGCGGGCGTTCGCGCTCGTGCAGCAGCGCCAGCGCGGTGGCGCTCACGCACGCCAGCACCAGCGGGTACGGCCGCGCCTCCTGGCTGTGCTCGACGACCACGGGCGCCAGCGCGAACGCGGTGCCGGCCACGACGCCGGCGACCGCGCGCGCCCCGGGGGGGCTGCCCGGGCGCAGCAGCCGGCGGGCGATCAGGGCGACGAGCACCGCGGTGAGCACGGTGGCCAGCGCGCCGGGCAGGCGCAGCCACGCCTCCTCGCGCGAGAGCAGCACCCACGGGCGCACGAGCGCGTACCAGGGGCCCATGCCGGCGTCGGTGACCCGCAGCCCGCGCAGCATGACCGCGTAGGGGCGCTCGGCGGTGGCCAGCGTGTACACCTCGTCGCGCCACAGCGGCTTGGCGTCGTAGCGCCAGGCGGTGGCCGCCAGCGCCACCGCGGCCGGCACCAGCCAGGCCCACGGCCCGCCCAGCGCGCCGGGCCGCCACCACCTCCCGCGCGCACCGCGCTGCTCGCGCTCCGCGCGCTCGCCGGTCCCGCGCGCTCCCGTGCTGCCCGCCACCCGTCCTCCGCTCCCCCGCTCGCGCACCGGCCCACGTGTCACAGCGGAAACACAGGGGTAACCCCGGCGACTCACCGGCACCCTAGGTTCCAGCCGCCGGCGCCTCCGCCCGGTCCCCCTCGCACCGCTGGAGCCCCCCGTGCCCCGTACCCCCCGCACCACCCGCCGCGCCACCGCCGCCGCGGCCGCCGCCCTCGTCGGGCTGGCCGGCCTGGCCGCCGCGCCCGCCTCCGCCTCGAGCGGCGAGCGCGGGCGGGCGTGGCAGGAGCAGTCCTGGCAGGAGCAGTCCTGGCAGGAGGAGCTCGCGCCCGAGCTGCTGCACGCGCCGGTGGCCGAGCGCGCCGCCGCGACGGCCGGCGTGCGCGGGATCGACCTGGACGCGGCGACCATCCCGCAGCTGCAGGAGCGCATGGCCGCCGGCCGGCTGAGCGCCGTGCAGCTGACCCGCGCGTACCTGCGGCGCATCAGGGCGGTGGACCCGGAGCTGGGCGCGGTGCTGGCGGTGAACCCCGCCGCGCTGGCCGAGGCGCGCGCCAGCGACCGCCAGCGCCGCCGCGGCGGGCCGCGCGGGCCGCTGGAGGGCGTGCCGGTGCTGCTGAAGGACAACGTCGACGCGCAGGGCATGGCCACCACCGCCGGTTCGCGCGCGATGCTGGGCACGCGCCCCGACGACGCGACGCTGACCGCGAAGCTGCGCGCGGCCGGCGCGGTCGTGCTGGGCAAGGCGAACCTGTCGGAGTGGGCGAACTTCCGCGGCGACGGCTCCACCAGCGGCTGGAGCGGGGTGGGCGGGCAGACCGGCAACCCGTACGTGCTCGACCGCAACCCCTGCGGCTCCTCCTCCGGCTCCGGCGCGGCGGTGGCCGCCTCGCTGGCGCAGGTGGCCATCGGCACCGAGACCGACGGCTCGATCGTGTGCCCGGCCGGCGCCAACGGCGTCGTGGGCGTCAAGCCCACCCTGGGCCTGGTCAGCCGCGACGGCGTGGTGCCCATCTCCGCCGAGCAGGACACCGCCGGGCCGATGGCCCGCCACGCGGTCGACGCCGCCATCGTGCTGGACGTCATCGCCGGCGAGGACCCCGCCGACGCCGCCACGCTGGCCAACCCCGACACCGACGTGGACTACACCGACCTGGACGCCGACGCCCTGGAGGGCGCGCGCGTGGGCGTGTGGACGCTCACCGACGCCGAGCGCGAGGCCGTCGGCCCGGACACCGCCGAGGTCTTCGACCGCGCCGCCAAGGAGATCGAGGCCGCCGGCGCCACCACGGTGCCGGTGCAGCTGGACTACCTCGACCTCGTCGGGCAGAACGAGGGCCCCGCGCTGGTCTCGGAGTTCAAGCGCGACCTGAACGCCTACCTGGCCGCCACGCCCGGCGCACCCGCCGACCTCGCCGCGGTCATCGCCTTCAACGAGCAGGACCCGGTGGAGCTGGAGTACTTCGGGCAGGAGACGATGATCGCGGCCCAGGAGGGCGAGGTGCCCGCGGACGACGCGGCCGCGCGCGCCGCGCGCATCGTGGCCCGCTCCCTGGCGCGCGCCTCGATCGACGAGGCGCTGGCGCAGGGCCCCGGCGCCGAGGACGACCTCGACGCCGTCGTCGGCCTGACCGGCACCCCGGCGTGGAAGACGCGCTACCTGTCCGTGGACGGCGAGGCGGACCGCTTCGCGTTCGCCACCTCCACGCCCGCCGCGGTCGCCGGCTACCCGAACGTGGCGGTGCCCGCCGGGTTCGCCGGCCCGAGCGGGGCGCTGCCGGTGGGCGTGTCCTTCATCGGCGCGCAGTGGGACGACGCCGGCGTGCTGGAGCTGGCGTACTCCTTCGAGCAGGCCGTGCAGGCCCGGCGCGCGCCGGGCTACCTGCCCACGCTGGGCGAGTGAACCCGGGCTGAATCCCGGCGGGTGAGCAGCGCCCCGCACGGCGGCCGGTCCAGGTCGCCGTGCGGGGTCGCCGTGCGGGGGCCGCCCGCGGGGTTCCCGGGCTCAGCCCTGCGCGGTGCGCGAGGCGCGCTGGGCGGCGGTCAGCTGCTGGAACCAGCGGTAGCTGTCCTTGGGGGTGCGCTTCTGGTCCTCGTAGTCGACGTGGACGATGCCGAAGCGCTGGTCGTACCCGAAGGCCCACTCGAAGTTGTCCATGAGGGACCACACGTAGTACCCGCGCACGTCGGCGCCCTTCGCCACCTCCTCGGCCAGGCTGGCGAGGTTCTCGGCGAGGAAGTCCACGCGGTCGCCGTCGTGCACCTGCCCGTCGGCGTCGACCACGTCGGCCTCGGCGGAGCCGTTCTCGGTGATGTAGATGGGCGGGCAGTCCGGGTAGCGGGCGAAGGTGTCGGCCACGACGCGGCCCAGGCCCGGCGGGTCCACCGGCCAGCCCATCGTGGTGTGCCGCAGCTCGGGGCGCTCCACCTGGCGGGTGCCCACGTCCATCGCGGTGCGCTCGGCGGGGTCCGCCTCGGCGTGCGGGGCGTCGGCGATGACGACGGGGAAGTAGAAGTTGATGCCCAGGAAGTCGATCGGGGCGCCGATGACCTCCAGGTCGCCGTCGCGGCGGTAGGAGCCGTCGGCCAGCGGACCCCACGTCTCCTGCTCGGAGTCGGGGTAGCGCCCGGCCAGCAGCGGGTCCGTCCACACGAGGTTGTGCTGCGTCAGCGCGCGCAGCGCGGCGCGCTGGTCGGCCTCGGAGTCGCTGGCGGGGGTGACCTGGTCCAGGTTCAGGGTGATGCCGACCTCGCGGGCCCCGGCCTCGCGCAGCTGCGCCACGGCCAGGCCGTGCCCGAGCAGCAGGTGGTGCGCGGCGGCCAGCGCCGGGGTGCCCTCCTGCGCGCCGGGGGCGTGGTGGCCGTTGGCGTAGCCCAGGAACGCCGAGCACCACGGCTCGTTGAGGGTGATCCAACGCGCGACGCGGTCGCCCAGGGCGTCGACGACCATCCGAGAGTACTCCGCGAAGCGGTGCGCGGTGTCGCGGTTGCGCCACCCGCCGGCGTCCTCCAGCTCCTGCGGCAGGTCCCAGTGGTACAGCGTGATGGAGGGGTCGATGCCCTTGGAGAGCAGCTCGTCGACGAGGCGGTCGTAGAAGGCGATGCCCGCGGGGTTCACCGGCCCGCGCCCGCCCGGCTGCACCCGCGGCCACGCGGTGGAGAAGCGGTAGGAGTCCACGCCCAGGTCCGCCAGCAGCGCGACGTCCTCGCGGTAGCGGTGGTAGTGGTCGCACGCGACGTCGCCGGTGGCGCCGCCGGCGACCTTGCCGGGGGTGCGGCTGAAGGTGTCCCAGATGGACGGGGTGCGCCCGTCCTCGGCGACGGCGCCCTCGATCTGGTAGCTCGCCGTGGCGGCACCGAGCACGAAGCCGGGCGGGAAGGTGGGCAGCGCGGGGGTGGTCACGGGGCCATGCTGCCACCGACCGCGGCGGGGGCGGCTCGCGGCGCGGCGGCGGGCGCGAGCACCATGGGGCGCGACCGCGCGGGGCGACCGCGCGGCCGGGACCGCCTCGAGGAGGAGACAGCGTGACCGACGTCGTCAGCACCGATCCGCGCACCGGACGGGCCGTGGAGGTGGTCGCCGCCGAGACGTCCCCGCGAGAGGTCGCGGCGCTGTGCGAGGCCGCCCTGGCCGCCGCGCCCGCGCTGGAGGACATGGGCCGCGAGCGCCGCGCGGCGCTGCTGGAGACCCTCGCCGACGCCCTGGAGGCCCGCCGCGAGGACGTCGTGGCGATCGCCGACCGCGAGACGGCGCTGGGCGCGGGGCGCTTGAACGGGGAGCTGACGCGCACCGGCTACCAGCTGCGCCTGTTCGCGCAGGTGCTGCGCGAGGGCTCCTACCTGGAGGCCACGATCGACCACGCCGGGGAGACCCCGATGGGCCCGCGCCCGGACCTGCGCCGGCTGCTGGTGCCGATCGGCCCGGTGGCGGTGTTCGGGGCGAGCAACTTCCCGCTGGCGTTCTCCGTGCCCGGCGGGGACACCGCCTCCGCGCTGGCCGCCGGCTGCCCCGTCGTGGTCAAGGCGCACGGCGCGCACCCGGCGACCTCGCAGCTCGTCTTCGACGTCATGGTGGAGGCGGCGCGCGGGTCCGGCGCCCCCGAGGGCGCGCTGGGCCTCGTGCACGGGTTGCAGGCGGGCGCCGACCTCGTCTCGCACCCGGCGGTGCGCGCGGTGGGCTTCACCGGTTCCGTGGGCGGCGGCAAGGCGCTGCTGCGCCTGATCGAGCAGCGCCCGGACCCGGTGCCGTTCTTCGGGGAGCTGTCCAGCCTGAACCCGGTGGTGGTCACCCCCGCGGCCGCCGCCGAGCGCGGCGAGGAGATCGGCCGCGGCACGGTGGCCTCCTTCACCCTGGGCGCGGGGCAGTTCTGCACCAAGCCGGGCCTGGTGCTCGTGCCCTCCGGCGCGGCCGGCGACGTCGTGGTCGAGGCGATGGCGGCGGCCACCCGCGAGGCGCCGGCGCAGGTCCTGCTGACCGCCGGCATCGCGGAGAGCTTCGGGCGCACCAGTTCCGAGCTGGCGCAGCTGCCGGGCGTCAGCGAACTCGCGCGCGGCGCCGAGCCGGAGCAGCGGGGGGGTTTCACCGCCGTGCCGGTGCTGCTGTCCGCGCGGGCGTCCTCGATGCCGGTGGAGCTGACCGAGGAGTGCTTCGGCCCGGTCAGCGCGGTGGTGCGCTACGACGGCGAGGAGGAGCTGCTCGCCGCGCTGGCGCAGGCGCCGTCCTCGCTGACGGCCACCGTGCAGCGCGGCGCCGGGGAGACGGACCTGCCGGGCGCGGTGGTGCGGGCGCTGCGCCCGCTGGCCGGGCGGGTCCTCTTCGACGCCTACCCCACCGGTGTCGCGGTCTCCTGGGCGCAGCACCACGGCGGCCCGTGGCCCTCGACGAACTCCCAGCACACCTCGGTCGGCACCAGCGCGATCCGCCGGTTCCTGCGCCCGGTCGTCTTCCAGGGCGCGCCGCAGGAACTGCTGCCCGCGGAGCTGACCGACGGCTTCACCGGCATCCCGCGCCGCGTCGACGGGGTGCTGCGCACGCCCGGCGCCTGAGGGGCCCGCTCCTCAGCACGGCAGCACGGGCAGCGCCCGGGGCCCGGCGGGTTCGCTGAACAGGGTGCACACGACGGTGACGCGGTCCGGTCCGCGCTCGGCGAGCCACAGGTGGTCGCCGTTGCGCACGAACGCGGAGTCCCGCACGGTCCACGGCGCGCACCCGCCGGTGGTGATCGCCGCGCCGTTGCCGCCGAACGCGCTGCGCTGCACGTGCACGCGCGCGCCGCGGCACAGCAGCGCGGTGCCGTTGCGCACCAGCACGCTGCCGCGCAGCACGACGTCGCCCGCGGCGGCGCCGGGCCCGCCCGGCCCGCCGGGGCGGGCGGGTTCGGCGGAGACGCCGGTGAGGTTCTCCTGGACCGTGGAGCGGTCCAGGACCAGCGGCCCGCGGGCGCTGGCGCCGGTGGTGTTGCCGCGCAGCAGCGAGCCGCTGACGCGCAGGGCGCCCTCGACGACGGCGCCGGTGCCGTGCCGCTCCAGGCGCACCTCCCGCAGGTCCGCGCCGGCGCCCGCCTCCACGCGCACCCCCTCGTCCCAGCCGCTGACCCGGCCGTCGAGCACGCGCACGCCCCGGGCCCGCACGGTGATGCCGCGCGCACCCCCGGGGGTGCGGCCCGCCCCCGGCCCGGCGACCTCGTGGCCGTCGAGGTCCACCTCGACGCCGTCGGCGGCCACGACGAGCCCGGTGGGGCCGGCGCAGCGCAGGTCGGCGGCCAGGCGCACGTCGGCGGTGACGACCTCCCCGCAGGCCACCGGCCGCGCCGCCGGTCGCGGCAGCGCGTGGGCGCCGCCGCCCACCGCGAGCGCGAGCGCCGCCACGGGCAGGACCCACCGGCGGGCGCCGCCGTCCATCGCCACCTCCGGGTGCGCGTGCAGCGAGCGTACGCAGCCGGGCGCGGGCCGGGGCACCCGCACGACGGCGGCTCGGCGCCGCGCGGCAGGCTGGGTCCCGTGAGACGTCCCGCGACCCCGGCCGCGCTGGTCCTGCTGCTGGTGGCCTGCACCAGCCCCGGCGCGGGCACGGCGGGCAGCGGCGCGGGCAGCGGCCCGAGCAGGGGCCCGGGCGGTGCGAGCGCCCCCGCCGCGAGCGCGCCGGCGCCGGGCGGCCCGTCCGCCGAGGACGCGGCGGCGGCGGAGTTCGAGGAGCTGGAGCGGCGGTTCGACGCGCGCCTGGGGCTCTTCGCGGTCGACACCGGTTCCGGGCGCGCCCTGGCCCACCGCGCCGACGAGCGCTTCGGCTTCGCCTCCACGCTCAAGGCGCTGGCGGCCGGGGCGCTGCTGCAGCGCACCTCCGACGCCGAGCTCGACGAGGTCGTCACGTGGAGCGCGGGCGAGCTGGTCCCGCACTCCCCCGTCACCGAGCGGCACGCCGGCTCCGGCCTGCCGCTGCGGGAGGTGGCGCGCGCGGCGGTGACCGTCAGCGACAACACCGCCGCCAACGTCGTGCTGGAGCGCCTGGGCGGCCCGGCCCGGCTGGAGGCGGACCTGCGCGCCCTGGGCGACGCCACCACGGAGGTGGTCGACGCCGAGCCGGAGCTCAACGACGTGGCCCCCGGCGAGGTGGAGAACACCACCAGCCCGCGCGCGGTGGCCGCGAGCCTGCGCGCCTACGCGCTCGACGGCGCCCTGGCGGCCGGCGACCGCGAGCAGCTCGTGAAGTGGCTGCGGGGGAACACCACCGGCGACGAGCTGGTCCGCGCCGGGGTGCCGGCGGGCTGGGTGGTCGGGGACAAGACCGGGCGCGCCGGTGTGCACGGCAGCCTGAACGACGTCGCCGTCCTCTGGCCGCCCGGCGGTCGCGCGCCCTGGGTGCTGGCGGTGCTCAGCGACCGCGCCGACGTCGACGCCGAACCCGACCCCGCGCTGGTGGCGGCCGCGACGCGGGTGGTGGTGGGGCGACTGCGGTGAGCGCGGCGCGGACCCCGCGGGACGCCGAGCGTTCTGCTCCCCTCGCGCGGTGTTCACCCGGCGGTCACGCCGTCGCGGGTTCGTCGCGGGTTCTGGCGGGTCCGTCGCCGTTCACCGCCGCGGGACGCGTCGCGCACCGCCACCGGCCGCCACGGGCCGTGAGGCTCGCGCGGTCGGGTTCGTGTGAACATCGTCCCGTGAGGGTCGAGAACGCGGGTGGAGCCTCCGATGCACCCGGCGTGAGCCTGTGGATGAGCGAGCTGTCGACCGGGCACCCCTCCGCGCACGGCGTGGAGTCCCTGGCCCGGCCCGTGCACGTGGTCGACGCCGCCACGACGTGCGAGGAGGTCGACGCGCTGTTCCGCGCGTCCGAGGACGTCGAGTGCCTCGCGGTGCTCGGCACCGCGCCCGGGCAGGAGCTGGGGTTGCTGACGCGCACCGGTTTCCAGCAGCGGATGAGCGGGCGGCTGGGTTACGGGCGGGTGCTCAACGCCGGCAGGGCGGTGGCGGCGCTGACCGATTGGGAACCCCTGGTGGTGCCCGCCACCACCACGGTCGCCGACCTCGCCCAGCAGGTGCTGGGACGTGCGGACGCCCAGCGCACCACCGAGGTGCTGCTCGCCGACCCGGGGCGCCCGCCGCGGCGCGTCCAGGTGGCCGACGTCTTCCGCGCCCTGTCGGCGCAGCTGGCCCTGAAGGCCCTGACCGATCCGCTGACGGGGCTGGCCAACCGCGAGCACTTCATGCAGCACCTGGTGCACCGCTGCGCCGACCCGGACCCGCGGTGGCGCCCGGTGGTGCTCTACGTGGACCTCGACGGGTTCAAGGCCTTCAACGACGGCCACGGTCACGGGGTGGGCGACCGGGTGCTGCAGGCGGTCGCCGACCGCCTGCGCGGCTGCAGCGGCCTGCACGACCTGCACGACCTGCACAACCAGCACGACCAGCACGACCAGCACGACCAGCCCGGCGAGCGCGCCGGCAACGGCTGCGCCGGCGCCCCGCAGGACCTGGTGGCGCGCCTGGGTGGCGACGAGTTCGCGCTGATCACCCACCTGCCCGCCGGGCAGGCGCTCGGCACCGCGCTGCGGGAGCTGGGCGAGCGGGTGCGGGCGTGCCTGAGCGGCACCCTCTGCGTGGCGGGTCTGGTGCTGCCCGCCCGGGCCAGCATCGGCATCGCCGTCGCCGCCGGCACCGGCACCGACCCGGAGACGCTGCTGCGCGAAGCGGACCTGGCGATGTACCGCGCCAAGGCCGCCGGCGGGGCCCGGGTGGAGTCCGTCACCGGCGTCGGCGCCGCGCTGGCCGTCGAGACCTTCGCGCCCGACCGGCGCGAGCTGCAGCGGGCCGTCGACGAGCAGCAGTTCCGCGTCCACTACCAGCCCATCGTGGAGGTCACCTCCGGCCGGCTGGCCAGCGTGGAGGCGCTGGTGCGCTGGCAGCACCCCACCCGGGGGCTGCTGGCTCCCGGCGCCTTCCTGGAGGCCGCCGCCGCAGCCGGTTTCGCGCCCGACCTGGACCTGCACGTGCTGCGCACCGCGCTGGCCGACGTCCGCCGCTGGCGCCGGCGCCTGGGGCGGGCCGCGCCGGCGGCGGTCAACGTCAACGTCTCCGTGCACGGCCTGCTGCACCCGGACCTGGTGCCCGCCGTGCTGAGCGCCCTGGACGACGCGCGCCTGGAACCCGCGGTGCTGCGCGTGGAGCTGCCGGAGGCGGCGACGCTGACGCACCTGGAGGTGGCCCGGGGGGCGCTGGAGGCGCTGCGCGCGGCCGGGGTCCGCCTGACGCTGGACGACATGGGCGCCGGCGCCTCCACCTTGCACCACCTGACCGGCCTGGCCCTGGACGGCGTCAAGATCGACCGCCGCTTCGTCGCCGGCATGCTGCAGGACGAGCGCGACGGCGCGGTGGTGCGCATGCTGCTGGAACTGGCGCACGGCACCGGCCTGAGCGTGACCGCCGAGGGCGTCGAGACGCGCGAGCAGCTGCGCGCGCTGCAGGTCCAGGCCCGCGGCAGGCCCACGCACGCGCAGGGCTACCTGATCAGCCCCCCCGTCCCCGCGCAGGAGCTGGCCCTGCCCTGGCCGGAGGACCTGCACGGGCTGCTGCGCGACGGGCAGCGCGGTGCTCAGCGCCCGCCCGCACCGGCGCCGCTGCGCCCCTGAGGGACCGCGGGACCGCGCGCCGCCCCGTGGACTTCCGCCCCGCGCACCTCCGCCCCGCGCACCTCCGCCCCGTGCACCGCCAGGAAACCCTCCACCGTGCGCTCCCAGGAGAACCGCTCGGCGCGCGCGCGGGCGCGCACCCCGTCGGCGGCGCCGCCCAGGACGGCCTCGACGGCGTGCGCGAACCCCGCCCCGGTGCCCGGGGCGGTCGTGCCCGCGCCCGCGCCCAGCACCTCGCCCACCGCGGAGTCGGCGTGCGCCACGACGGGGGTCCCGCAGGCCAGGGCCTCCAGCGCGGCCAGGCCGAAGGTCTCCACCGGGCCGGGGGCGATCGCCACGTCGGCGGCGGCCAGCTGCGCGGCCAGCGCGGCGCGGTCGGGCAGGAACCCGGCGAAGCGCACCGGCAGGCCGCGAGCGCGTCGCTGCAGGCGGTGGCGGGCCGGCCCGTCGCCGGCGACGAGCAGGCGCACGGGGCGCCCGCTCGCGCGCAGGTGGGCCACCGCGTCGACGGCGAGCTCGACGTGCTTCTCGCGCGAGAGGCGGCTGGCCACCACCAGGCGGGCCACCGGGCCGCCCCCCGTGCCGGCGGCCGGGGTGAAGGTGCGCAGGTCCACGCCCAGCGGCACCCGCCGCACCTGCACGCCGAGGCGCTCGAACTCCGCCGCCGCCCACCGGGTGGTGCACACCACGGCGTCGAAGCCGGCCGCCAGCGCGGCGTTGGAGGCGTCGGCCAGCGCCGCACCGGCCGGGCGCCCGGCCGGTCCGGGCAGCCACTGCCCCGCGAGGCGGTCCAGCCGCTCGTGGCTGACGACCAGGCTGGGGACGCCGGCGCGGCGCGCCCAGGGGCCCAGCGCCCGCAGGGTGGAGCGGTCGTGCACCTCCAGGCGGTCCGGCCGCAGCTCCTCCAGCACCCGCGCCACCCGCCGCGGCCGGACCAGGACCCGGTAGCCGGTGCCGGGCACGCGCGGTGCGGCGAGCGTGACCAGCAGCCCCCACGGCTGGCGCCGGCGGCCGTCGCGGGCGCCCGGCACGACGAGCACCACCTCGTGCCCGTGGCGGGCGTAGCCGTCGGCCAGGGCCCGCAGCACGGTGCGGATGCCCCCCGAGGCCGGCGCGACGAAGTTGGCGACCAGCGCGATGCGCATCAGCCCAGCACCCCGCGGTAGGTCGCCAGCAGCTCGTCGCCGACGCTGCTCCAGTCGCGCCCGGCGGTGCCGGCGCGCGCGGCCCGGCCCATGCGCTCGCGGCGCTCGGGGTCCCGGGCCAGGGCGGCGACCAGGTGGCGCAGCTCACCGGCCGAGCCGGGGGTGAACAGCTCGCCGTTGACGCCGGGCTCGACCAGGTCCAGCAGCCCGCCCGCCGCGGGGGCGACCACCGGCACGCCGCTGGCCAGCGCCTCCTGCGCGGCCTGGCAGAACGTCTCGTGCCGGCCGGTGTGCACGAACAGGTCCAGCGAGGCGAACGTCGCCGACAGCTCGCTGCCGCTCAGCACGCCGGTGAAGCGCGCGGCGGGCAGCTGCCGGCGCAGCAGCGCGCGCTGCGGGCCGTCGCCGACGACCACCAGCCGCACCCCGGGCAGGTGCTGCACCGCGCGCAGCAGGCCCAGCTCCTTCTCCACGGCCAGGCGGCCGACGTAGCCGACCAGGACCTCCCCGCGCGGGGCCAGCCGGTGGTGCAGGCCCTCGTCGCGGTGGTCCGGGTGGAAGCGCCGCGCGTCCACCCCGCGCGGCCAGCGGCTGACCCGCTGCACGCCGTGCTCGAGCAGCTGCTGGCAGGTGTGCCGGCTGGGAGCCAGGGTGCGCGTGGCGGTGGCGTGCACGCGGCGCACCCAGCGCCACACCGCTCGCGTCAGCGCGGGCAGGCCGTAGCGGGCGGCGTACCCGGGCAGGTCGGTCTGGTAGACGGCCACCACGGGCAGGCCCAGGGCGCGGGCCAGCGGGGCGGCCCGCGCACCGAGCACCGCCGGTGCGGCCAGGTGGACCACGTCGGGGCGGAAGGCGCGCAGCGCGGCGGCCAGCTCCGGCGCGGGCCAGGCCAGGCGCTGCTCGGCGTACCCGGGCATCGGGCTGGAGGGCACCCGCACCACCGGCACCCCCTCGTGCCGGCGCGGGCCGGGACCGGGGGCGACCACCAGCGCCTGGTGGCCGGTGCGGTTCAGGTGCTCCAGGACCCGGAGCACCGAACCGGTGACGCCGTTGACCTGGGGGACGAAGGACTCGGTGACGATGGCCACGCGCACGCCACCAGCGTCGCGATCCGCGGGTGACGGGGCGGGGGGTCGCACCACCGCGTCGGCTGAACCGCTGCCGAACACTTCACCGCGCGGGGGTCCCGCCGGGCACCGGCGGCGGTACCGTTGGGCCCATCACCCCGCACGACGCGGTTCGGGGTGCGGCAGCCGGTCGAGGAGGACCGCGGTGGCGCGACGGTGCTTGATCGTGGCCAACCAGAGCCTGGACGCGCAGGAGCTGCAGCAGGCGGTGCTCGAGCGCCTCGGACGGCCGACGGACGCGGCGCGCGCGGGCGGCACCGCGCCCGGGGAGCCGGCGGGGCCCGGGGAACCCGCGGAGCCCACGGGACCCGGTGAGCTCCTGGTCCACGTGGTGGTCCCCGCCACGCCGCTGCGCGAGCAGGTCGTGGGTCCCGGGCTGGAGGAGGAGACCCCCCTCGCCCTGGCCGAGCGCAGCTACGCCCTGGCCCGGCAGCGCCTGGACCGGGCCGTGGAGCGCATCGGGGCGCTGGGGGTGCGGGTCAGCGGCGAGGTCGGCGACCCCGACGTGCTCGAGGCCACCAGGGCGGCCCTGACCCGCTTCGAGGCGGAGGAGATCGTCGTCTCCACCCTGCCGCGGGGGCTGTCGCGGTGGCTGCGCGCCGACGTGCCCTCCCGGCTCGCCCGCACGTTCCACCTGCCCGTCAGCCACGTCGCCGCCGGGCGGTGAGGCGGGGGGTGCGCCGCGGTGCGCACCCCCGGGCCGCGCGCCGCCCCGGGCCCGGGCCCGGGCCGGTGCCGGGTCGGGCGGTGGGGCGCGGGCGGCGGGTCAGGCGCTGACGCGCAGCGGCGTGACCGTCTCGTCGTCGTCCTCGGCGGCGTGCCGGGGCGCGGGGTGCTCGACGAGCGCGACGACGCGCGCGGCCATGAACCGCGCCGTGCGCACCGGGGTGCCGCCGCGGGTCACCTCGCTGACCTCGACGAGGCCGCGCCCGTGCGCGACCTCCACGCGCCGCCCGGCGCGCGTCGCCTCGACCTCGTAGGTGCGGGTGTCGCCGCTCGTGTCGACGACGACCTCCACGCGATCGCCCTTCACGGTGTGCCTCCTGGCTTCGGGTGGGTCCGGCCCGCGAGGGCCGGGGAGAGGGGTGCGGCGGTGCGCCGGGTGCGCCTGTCGGCGCGGTGGTCGCTCGCAGCGACGAGGGTGGAGCCCGGGGCACGTGCGGCGCCCGCCACCTCGTAGAACACCGCGCGGCGCCCGGTGCTTCCCCGCGACGGCCTCTCCCGGGCGTGCCGCGGGCGTTCCCCGGGAGCCGGCGCTCAAGGGCGCGCGCCGCCGTGCCGAGACCCCCGGGACGGCCGAACAGCGCGCCCGCACCCCTGCAGCGAAGGAGCTCCCCGTGAGCACCCCGACCACCGCGGCCGCTCGCGGCTCCGCGGTCGCGCGCCACCGCGCCACCGTGCTGGGCGACCCGCACGGCCGGACGGTGCTGTTCGTGCACGGCTTCGGCTCGGACCGGCAGGCGTGGAACGGGCTGCTGCCGTGGTTCCTGCGGGAGCACCGCGTGGTGCTGCTGGACCAGGCCGGCGCGGGCGCCTTCGACGCGGCGGCCTACGACCGCGAGCGCTACTCCACCCTCGACGGCTACGCCGCGGACCTGGTGGAGGTGTGCGAGGAGCTGGACCTGCGCGACGTCGTCGTCGTGGCGCACAGCGTCAGCTCGATGATCGCCGCGCGCGCCGCGCTGCTGGCCCCGGAGCGCTTCGCGCAGGTCGTCATGCTGGCGCCCTCGGCGCGCTACGTCGACGACCCCGCCGCCGGTTACGACGGGGGTTTCTCCGCCGGCGACGTCGAGGAGCTGCTGGAGTCCCTGGACCGCAACTACCTGTCGTGGACCGCGTCCGTCGCCCCGATGATCATGGGGAACCCGGAGCGGCCCGAGCTGGGCGAGGAGTTCACAGGCTCCTTCCGCCAGCTCGACCCCGCCACGGCGCGCTGCTTCGCGCGCGCGACGTTCCACACCGACTCGCGCGAGCTGCTGCAGCGGGTGCAGGTGCCCGTCGTGGTGCTGCAGTGCCGCGAGGACGCCCTGGCGCCGGAGTCGGCGGTGCGCGAGGTGGTCGCGCGGCTGCCGCGCGCCACCCTGGTGCCGCTGCGCGCCACCGGGCACTGCCCGCACGTCAGCGAGCCCGCCGAGACGGCCGCGGCGGTCCTGGCGCACCTGCCCGGGCGGCCGTGACGGCGCCGGGGGGTTTCGAGGAGCTGTTCGAGGACGCCCCCTGCGCCTACCTGACCACCGACGACGACGGGCGCATCACCCGCGTCAACCGCACGTTCCTCACCTGGTCCGGGCACCGGCGCGAGGACCTGATCGGCTCGGCGTTCGCGCGCCTGCTGCCGGTGGGCGACCGGATCCTGTGGTCCGCGCACGCCGCCCCGCAGCTGGGCACGTGCGGCGGGGTCAGCGAGGTGGTCGTCGAGGTCGTCGGCGCCGACCGGGTGCGCCGCCCGGCGCTGGTGACCGCCACCCGCGTGCCCGCCCGCGACGGCGCCGGCGCCGAGGTGCGCCTGGTGGTCTTCAGCGCCCCGGCGCGCCGCGCCCACGAGGACCAGCTCGTCGCGGCGCTGCGGCGCGCGGAGGAGTCCGAGGGCCGCCGCGCCGCCGTGGAGGCCGAGGCGCGCCGGCGCGCCGTGGAGGACCCGCTGACCTCGCTGCCCAACCGCGCCGGGCTGAGCGCGCTCCTGGAGGCGGAGCTGGCGCGCACCGACGCGCCCGCCGGGGTGCCGGCGGTGCTCTCGGTGGACCTGGACCACTTCACCGCCGTCAACGACAGCCTGGGCACCGCCGCCGGCGACGAGCTGCTGCGCACGGTGGCCGGCAGGCTGCGCGCCTCGGTGCGCGAGGGCGCCGTGGTGGCGCGGCTGTCGGCGGACGAGTTCGTCGTCGTCGAGCGCTGCGCGGACGCCGCGCGGGCGCGCGCGCTGGCCGAGCGGCTGCTGGAGGAGCTGGCCGAGCCGGTGGTCCTGGAGGGCCTGGAGGTCGTCGTCTCCGCCAGCATCGGCGTGGCGGTGGCCGCCCCCGGCGAGGGCGCCGTCGAGCGCGTGCTGCACGACGCGGGCGTGGCGGTGCAGCGCGCCAAGGCCCGCGGCCGGCACCGCGTGGAGGTGCACGACCCGGACCGCACCGGCGCGGCCGTGGACCACCTGCGCCTGCTCGGCGAGCTGCGCCGCGGCATCGCCGCCGGCGAGCTGCGCGTGCACTTCCAGCCGCGCGTGGACCTGCGCGACGGGCGCCTGGCGGGCGTGGAGGCGCTGGTGCGCTGGCAGCACCCGGTGCGCGGGCTGATGCCGCCGTCGGAGTTCATCGACCTGGCCGAGCGCTCGGGCCTGGTGCGCGAGCTGGGTGCGCGCGTGCTCGACGCGGCCGTGGAGCAGGGTGCCCGCTGGGCGCGCGACCCGCGGCACCCGACGGTGGAGGTGGCGGTGAACCTGTCCACCCGCCAGCTCACCGACCCCGGCGTGGTGGACGTGGTCACCGCCGCGCTGCAGCGCCACGGCCTGGAACCGCACCTGCTCGTGCTGGAGGTCACCGAGACGGCGCTGGTCACCGACCCCGAGGCGGCCGCCACCGCGCTGGCGGCGCTGAAGGCGCTGGGCATCGGCATCGCGGTGGACGACTTCGGCACCGGGTACGCGAGCCTGACGTACCTGCAGCGCTTCCCCGTCGACGAGCTGAAGATCGACCGCTCGTTCGTCACGGGCCTGGGCATCAGCGACGGTGACACCGCGATCGTGCGCACCTGCGTGGACCTCGCGCACGCCATGGGCATCCGCGCGGTCGCCGAGGGCGTGGAGACCGAGGAGCAGCGCCGCGCGCTGGCGGGGATGGGCTGCGACTTCGGGCAGGGGTACTTCTTCTCCCGGCCGCTGGAGCCGCAGGTGCTGGAGGAATGGGCCCGCACCCGCTGAGGGCCTCCCGCCCCGCGCCGCCGGCGCCTAGGCTCCCGGCGTGGCGAGCGGGGTGGACGACGTGGACGGGGCGGGCGCGCGGACCGCCGGGAGCGTCAACGCGCTGGTGCGGTTCTGCGCGCGCCGCGACGTCCCCGTGCTCACGCGCGAGGCGGTGGTGGGCGCGCTGGGCGGCGTGGCGGACGTGGCGGTCCTCTTCGGCGGCAGCGTCCTCGGCGGCGCCGACGTGTTCGCCGCCGGCGTGCGCGACGGCATCGCCCGGCACAGCCTGGTCGTGGGCGGTCAGGGCCACACCACCGACGTGCTGCGGCGCGAGGTGGCGGACCGGCTCGGGTGGCGCGACGTCGCGGAGGCGACGGAGGCGGACCTGTTCGAGCGCTACCTGCGCGAGCGGCACGGGATCGCGGTGGACCTGCTGGAGCGCACGTCCACGAACTGCGGCAGCAACGTCACCGCCGCGCTGGCGCTGCTGCGCGAGCGCGGCGTGCCGCACGAGCGGCTGGTGCTCGTGCAGGACGCCACGATGCAGCAGCGCATGGACGCCGGTCTCCGCCGGCACGCGCCGTCCACCCGGATCGTGAACCACGCCTCGCACCGCACGCTGGTCGAGCACGCCGACGGGGTGCTGCGGTACGTGGACCCGCCGGTGGGGATGTGGCCGCTGCAGCGGTACGTCTCGCTGCTGCTGGGCGAGGTGGACCGCCTGACGGACGACGCCCACGGGTACGGGCCCGCGGGTCGCGGTTTCGTCGCGCACGTCGACGTGCCGGCCGAGGTGCACCGGGCCGCCGCGCACCTGCGCGCGCACGGGGGTTTCACCGCCCGCGCCGCGGACCCCCGCTGGGCCGGCTGAGCGCCACGGCGCGCAGCCGGACCGGCGAGGTTCCCGGGCCTCAGCCGCGCACGGCCGGCGCCGGGTACGCCCGCGGCAGGCGGTAGCCGCGCTCGGCGAGGACCTCGCGCAGCACGTCGGGGCGGTCGGTGATGAGCCCGTCCACGCCCGCGTCGAGCAGGCTGCCCATCGTGGGGCGGTCGTCGACCGTCCACGGCACCACGCGGATCCCGCGCGCGTGCGCGGCCTCGACGAGCTGCGGCGTGGTGAACGGCACGTACCCGGGGGTGGTCACGCCCCCGCCCTGCGGGTCGCCGTGCACGGGCGAGACGGCGTCAGCGCCGAAGGAGTCGGCGGCCGCGACGAACGCCTCCTGCAGGGAGCGCGTCCCGCCGTCGGTGAAGTCGTCGACGTCGATCCCGCCCAGCCACGGCGAGGCGCCCGGCAGGCCGGCCTGCAGGAACTGCTGGCCGTTGGTCAGCGCCACCACGGGCAGTTCCGGCGCGACCTCGCGCATGCGCATCAGCGCGCCCCAGTCGAAGGACTGGATGCTCACCTGCCGCTGCTTGCGCGCGGCGCGGACCTCGGCGGCGACGACCTGCACGAACTGCTCGCGCGGGGCGGTCTCGGCCGGGGCACCGGCCTCCACCTTCGTCTCGACGTTCAGCCCGACGCGGTGGGCGCGGTGGCGGTCGACGAGGTCGAACACCTCGCGCAGGGTGGGCATGCGCTCCCCCGGCGCCAGGCGCTGACCGGGGAACGCGGCCAGGCGCTGCGAACCGCAGTCGAGGGTCTTCACCTGCGCCAGCGTGAGGGTGTTGACGTACTTGCCCACGTACGGGAACTCCGGGTCGCCCGGGGTGGCGGGGGCGGTGTCCAGGCACTTGGTGGCCGCCACGCGCCGGTCGTGGGTGACGACGGCCTGCCCGTCCTCGGTGATCTGCACGTCGAGCTCGAGCGTGGACACGCCGAGCTCCAGGGCGTTGGCGAACGCGGGCAGCGTGGACTCCACCACGAGCCCGAGGCCGCCGCGGTGCGCCTGCAGGTCGAACTGCCCGCCGGGACCGGGCCGGTCCGCGAGGTTTCCGGAGCTCCCTGCCTCCCCGTGGTTCCACGGGTTCCCTGAGTTCTCAGAGTTCCCGGGGTTCCCGGGGCGGTCCGGGTGGTGCGGCCCGGCGACGGCGGGCGCGGCGGCGGCGGTCAGGACGGCGGCGGCCGCGGCCAGCGCGGCGGTGGTGCGTCGGAGGCTCACGCCCCCCAGACCACCGCGCCCGACCGAGCACCGGGTTCCCGGCGGGCGACGCGGCGGCGGCGGGCAGGTGGACAGCCGGTGCGCCTCAGCGCGGGCCGGGCACCAGCGGCACCAGCGGCGCCAGGCGGCGCACCGCCTCGTCGAACCCGTCGGGCGCGGTGGCCGCGTACCCCAGCACCAGGCCGGGGACGCCGGGGCGCACCCGGTGCCAGGACAGCGGGTGCAGCACGACCCCGGCGGCCGCGGCGCGCACGGCCACCTCCACGTCCGCGCCGGGGTCCAGGTGCGGCAGCAGGACGAGCAGGTGCAGCCCGGCGGCCACGCCCTGCACGCGCGCGCCGGGCAGGTGCCGGCGCAGCGCGGCCAGCAGCGCGTCGCGGCGGGTGCGCTGGCGCGCGCGCACCCGCCGCACGTGGCGCTCCAGGTCGCCGGCGGCGATGAGCGCGGCGAGCACGAGCTGCGGCAGGGCGGGGTTGCCGAGGTCGGCGCTGTGCTTGGCGGCCACGAGGTCCTCGCGCAGCGCGCGCGGGGCGACCAGCCAGCCGGTGCGCGCGCCGGGCGCCAGGGTCTTCGACGTGCTGCTGGTGTGGGCGACGTGCCCGGGCGCGGAGGCGTGCAGCGCGGGCACCGGCGCGCGGTCGTAGCGGTGCTCGGCGTCGTAGTCGTCCTCGACGACCAGGCCGCCGCCCTCGCGCGCCCACGCCAGCAGCTCGCGGCGGCGCCGCGGGGCCAGGACCACCCCGGTGGGGAACTGGTGAGCCGGGGTGAGCAGCACCGCGCCCGCCCCGCCGGCGGCCAGCGCGTCGACGCGCACGCCGTCGGCGTCCACCGGCACCGGTTCGGGGTGCAACCCCCAGCGGGCCAGCTCGTCGCGCGCGCCGCGCGATCCGGGGTCCTCCACGCCGATGCGCGCCGTGCCGCGAGCGCGCAGCACCTGCGCCAGCAGCGCCAGGGACTGCGCCACGCCCGTGACGACGAGGACGTCGCCGGCGTCCACGCGCATCCCGCGGGTGCGGGCCAGCCACCCGGCCAGCTCCGCGCGCAGGCGCGGGTGCCCGCGCGGGTCGCCGTAGCCGAGGTCGGCGGCCGGGGCGTCGCGCAACACGGCGCGCTCGGCGCGCAGCCACGCCGCGCGCGGGAACGCCGACAGGTCCGGCGCGCCGGGCGAGAGGTCGAAGCGCGCGCCCGCGGCGCGCAGCGGCAGGAACGCCGGCTCGACCGGGAACGCCGGCACCGGGTTCGGGGAGTTCGGCGACTCCGGCGGACCCGCCGGTGCGGGTGCGGTGCGGGCGCCGGGCAGCACCCGGGTGCCGGAACCGGTGCGCGCGGCGACGAGCCCCTCGTCGGCCAGGCGCCGGTACACCTCCACCACCACCCCGCGCGAGACGCCGAGGTCGGCGGCGAGCACCCGCGTGGGCGGCAGCACGTCCCCCGGCACCAGGCGCTGCTCGGCCAGCGCCGCGCGCACGCGCCGCACCAGCTCCTCGGTCAGGCGCCCGCGCGGCACCCCGCGCACGTCCAGGGACAGGAAGTCGGTCCCCGCCGCCGCTGCCGCCGCCATCCCCGTCATCGCCACCACCCCCGCGATCGGTCCGCTCGACCCGGTGCGCAACGGACCTGTCGAGCGGTCCACCGCGCCACCAGCATCGCAGCCGTGACCGCCCCGCCCGCTCCCCCGCGCACCCGACGCCGCTCTCGCCCGCGCACCCGCCCTCGTCCCCGCGACGGGCTGGCCGTGCTCGCCGGTGCCGCCGCCATGGCCGCCGTCGGCGGCAGCGCCGCCGTCTCCGCCACGCTGGGCGCGGCGCCGCTGTGGACGGTGCAGGCGGTGCGCTACGCCGCCGCGTGCCTGCTGCTGCTGGGCGCCGCCCGCCTGGCCGGGCAGCGCCTGCACCGCCCGCGCGGGCGCGAGTGGGCCTGGCTGGTCGCGGTGTGCGCCGCCGGGCTGGTGCTCTTCAACGTCGCGCTCGTGCGCGGCGCCGCGCACGCCGAACCGGCGGTGCTGGCCGTCGCCGTGGCCGGGGTGCCGCTGCTGCTGGCGCTGCTCGGCCCGCTGCTGGAGCGCCGCCGCCCGAGCGCGCGCGCCGCGGCGGCCGCCGCGGTCGTCACCGCCGGCGCGGTGCTCGTGCAGGGTCTGGGGCGCAGCGACGCGGCCGGCCTGGCGTGGGCGCTGGTGCTCCTGGCGTGCGAGGCGGGGTTCACGCTGCTGGCCGTGCCGGTGCTGGGCCGCCACGGCGCCTGGGGCGTCTCGGTGCACACCACGGCGGTGGCGGCGCTGGCGTTCGGCGCGCTCGCCGTCCTCGTCGACGGCCCGTCCGCCGCGCTGACCCTCACGGGCGCGGACCTGCTGGCCGCCGCCTACCTGGCCGTGGGCGTGACCGCGCTGGCGTTCGTGCTCTGGTACTCCGCCGTGCGCCGCCTGGGCGCCGGGCGGGCCGGGCTGCTCGCCGGGGTGGCGCCGGTGGCGGCCGCGGCCGGGGGCGTCGCGCTGGGCGGGCCGGTGCCTGGGGCGGCGGTGTGGGCAGGGGTGGTGGTCGTGGCCGGTGGACTGGCGCTGGGTCTGGCGCCGCGTCCGAGGTCGAGCCAGCGGGTGGCCGGGCGCAGTGTCAGGCGAAGACGTCCGCCGCGGTGACGACGACCGCCTCCTCGGAGCGCAGTCGCACCGCCTCGCGGGCGGCGACGAGGTGCTGCAACCCCTCCACGTCGACGTCCAGACCGGCCGCCTTGGCTCGCAGGGTCCGCACGAGCCGGTCACCGTCCACCTCTCGCCGCCACTTCACCTCCCCCACGAGCACGGGACGGCGCTGGCGGCCGGCGAGGGCGACGACGTCGATCTCGTCGGTGCCGTCCCCGCGCCACCACGGGCCGACGGCCACGACCCCGTCGCCGAAGCGGCCGTCGGCGGCCAGCCGGCGGACGTGCTCGCGCACGGCCACCTCCCACGGCGGGCCGCTGGCGTCGTCGAGGCTCTCGAGGAGCACCGGCAGGATCGACTCCCCGAGGCCGCGCTCGATCTCCGGGCGGTAGCGGCCGAGCAGGCCGAGGTGGAAGGCGAGGAAGTTGTCGGCGATGCGGTAGCTGCGTCGCCGGGTGCGGCGGGGGTCCTCGGTGACGGGGACGATGCGCTCGACGAGGCGCAGCTCGACGAGGCGGTCGAGGGTGCGGCTGGGTTCGGCCCCGACCCACGCCTTGATCTCCTGGTGCTTCGTCTTCCCGGCGGCGATGGCCTGCAGCACCGCGGCCGGCTGCTCGCCGCGCTCGACCTCGGTGGCCAGCAGCAGGTCGCCCTCGGTGAGCAGCAGCCCGCCGGGCCGGGTCGCGAGCCGCCGCAGGTTCCCGGCGAGGTCGTCGCCGGTGTCCCACCACGACAGGTAGAGCGGCATGCCGCCGAGGAGGGCGTGGACCTGGGCCCGCTCCACTGGAGCCAGTTGCGGCAGCAGCGCGGACACCTCGTGGGGGGCGAAGGGGTGCAGCTGCAGGCGCAGCCCGAAGCGGCCGAACAGCGGCGAGCGCTCCTCCTGCAGCTCGGCCATGCTGCGCACCGCCGACCCGCACAGCAGCACCCGCACGCCACGAGCGGCGGGCCGGTCGAGGAAGGCGCGCAGGACGCCCGACAACTCGGGCACCGAGCGCAGCAGCTCGGGGTACTCGTCGAGGACGAGCAGGACGGGCTCCTCCTGGGCCTCGCGGGCGAGGTGGTCCAGGAGGTCGTCGACGTCGGTGAAGGGCCGGCTCGCCAGGTCCCGCACGCCGCGCAGCGCGGGCGGGACGGCCCGGGAGAGCTGCTGCAGCTCGGCAGGGGCGGGGCGACCGGCGCCGGTGTGGAAGATCGTGCGGGCCGGGCTGGCCGTCTCGGAGAAGCGCTGGAGCAAGGCGGTCTTGCCGACGCGGCGGCGACCCCACAGCAGCGCCGCGCCCGCTCCCGGCTCCTCCCACCAGCGGGTCAGCTCGGCGAGCTCGGCGGTGCGGTGCACGAAGGGGGCCACGGCACCCACATTAACTTACGCGCCATGTAAGTTACACGTCATGTCAGTGATATGCGACGTCACCGACGTCCGCTGGGGGCGGACGACCGCCGTCCGGCACGACGGCGCCGCTCGTGACAGGCTTCGTCCAGTGAGCGGCACCTTCGTCAGCGGCATGCGCACCCTCGCCC
This sequence comes from Kineococcus gypseus, assembly GCF_050871305.1. Classification (NCBI taxonomy): domain Bacteria; kingdom Bacillati; phylum Actinomycetota; class Actinomycetes; order Kineosporiales; family Kineosporiaceae; genus Kineococcus; species Kineococcus gypseus. The sequence continues at coordinate 89,219 of NZ_JBJLRD010000003.1, forward strand.
GCGGCGCCCGGGAGGAGCCCACGCTCTTCTGGACCGCCATCCTCGGCTCGGCGATCTACGGCGCCGGCACCGCCGCCAGCGGCTGGCTGGTCGGGCGGGTCACCGACCGGGTCGTCGTGCCGGCCGTGACCGGCTCCGGCGGCGTGAGCACGAGCGAGGTGTGGCTGGCCGGGGCCACGCTCATGGCGGTGACCGTGCTGACGGTGATCGGCATCCTGGTGCGGCGCATCTGGGCGGGCGCGGTGGCCTTCGCGCTGCAGGCGCGCTACCGCCGGGCGCTGGCGCGCCGCTACCTGGAGCTGCCGCTGTCGTGGCACCACGCCCACCCGGCGGGGCGGCTGCTGGCCACGGCCGGCTCGGACGTGGAGGCCACCTGGCAGGCGATGTTCGTGCTGCCCTTCGCCCTGGGCGTCGTGGTGCTCATCGCGGTGGCGGGCGTGGCGATGGCCGCGGCCGACCCGGTGCTGGCGGGGGTGGCGCTGCTGGTGCTGCCGGCGCTGCTGGGCGCCAACGTCGTCTACCAGCGGCGCATGTCCCCGCGCGTGACGCGCGTGCAGCAGCTGCGCGGGGAGGTCTCCACCACCGCGCACGAGAGCTTCGAGGGCGCGCTGGTGGTCAAGACCCTGGGCCTGGCCGACGAGGAGGTCGAGCGCTTCGCCGCCGACTCCGACCGGCTGCGCGCGGCGAACGTGGACGCCGGGCGCACCCGCGGCACGTTCGACCCGGTCATCGACGCCCTGCCCGCCCTGGGCACCCTGGCGGTGCTCGTGGTCGGCACCGCTCGCGCGGCCAGCGGCGCGGTCGGGGTGGGCGACCTCGTGCAGATCGCCTACCTGCTGGGCCTGCTGGGCTTCCCGGTGCGCTCCTTCGGGTGGGTGCTGGCGGAGCTGCCGCGCACCGTGGCCGGCGACGCGCGCGTGCAGGCGGTGCTGCGCGAGAGCGCCACGACGCCGTGGGGCGAGCGCTCCCTGCCCGAGAACGGCACCGATCCGCTGGCCGTGAGCGCGACCGGCCTGGGCTACCGCCACCCGCTGCCGGCGGTGGACCCGCTGGACGTGCGCGCCGACGTGCCCGGCCAGCCCGCGCGCCGGCAGCAGCCGCGCGCGCCGCGCCGGGAGGCGGCCCCCGCCCTGGCCGACGTCACCCTGGAGGTGAGGGCCGGTTCCACGGTCGCGGTCGTCGGCGGCACCGGCTCGGGCAAGTCGACGCTGGCCGGTCTGCTGGTGCGCCTGGTGGACCCCACCTCCGGCGCGGTGCTGCTCGACGGGGTGGACGTGCGCGAGCTCGCCGAGGGCAAGGTGGCGGGGGCGGCGGCGCTGGTGCCGCAGTCCACGTTCGTCTTCGACGACACGGTGCGCGGCAACATCGCCCTGGGGCTGGATGCCGACGACGTGCCGGCCGGGCGGCGCGTGGACGACGACGACGTGTGGGAGGCGCTGCGCCTGGCGCGCGCCGACGGTTTCGTCGCCGCCCTGCCGAACGGGCTGGACGAGCTGGTCGGTGAGCGCGGCTCGACCCTGTCGGGCGGGCAGCGCCAGCGCCTGGCGCTGGCGCGGGCGCTGGTGCGCAAGCCGCGCCTGCTGGTCCTGGACGACGCGACGAGCGCGCTGGACCCGGCGGTGGAGCGGGCGGTGCTCGACGGGCTGGAGGCCTCCGGGGTGGGCACGACGGTCGTGGTGGTCGCCTACCGGCCGGCGACGATCGCGCTGGCCGACGAGGTGGTGCACCTGGAGCGCGGGCGGGTGGTGGACCGCGGCCCGGCCGCGGAGGTCGCCGCGCGCGACGCGGGCTACCGGGAGCTGGTGACCGCGTACGCGCGAGCGGCGCGCGACCGCGCGGACGAGGCGGCGAACAAGGCGGGGATGGCGTGAGCACGACGACGACCAAGGGGACCGGCACGACCGGCACCACCGGTGCGACCCGCGCCCGCAGGGGCGGCGCGGGCGGTCCGTCGGCGCCGCGCGGGGTGCTGCGCCAGGCGAGGGAGCTGACCCCGGAGTTCGCCGAGGGCCTGGGGCTGACGCTGGCCATCGCCGCGGCCACCACGATCGGCAAGCTCGCGGTGCCGGTGGCGGTGCAGCAGACCGTCGACACCGGGGTGCTCGGCCCGGGCGGGCCGGACGTGGGGCGCGTGGCGCTGCTGTGCTCCATCGCCGCCGCCCTGGTGCTGCTCACCGTGTTCACCGCGTGGGTGGTCAACGCGCGCCTGTTCCGCGCCACCGAGGCGGGGCTGGCGTCGCTGCGGGTGCGCGCGTTCCGGCACGTGCACGACCTGGCGGTGCTCACCCAGTCCGGCGAGCGGCGCGGCGCGCTCGTCAGCCGCGTGACCAGCGACGTGGACACCATCTCCACGTTCCTGCAGACCGGCATGCTCGTGCTGGTCCTCTCGCTGGGCCAGGTGGTCCTGGCGACGGCGGTGATGTTCGCCTACTCCTGGCAGCTCGCGCTCGTGGTGATCGGCTGCTTCGTGCCGCTGGTGCTGGTCCGCAACAAGCTCCAGCGGCCGGTGGCGCAGGCCTACGCCGGGGTGCGGGTGCGCATGGGCGAACTGCTCGCGGCGATCTCCGAGACCGTCGTGGGCGCCGACGTCATCCGCGCCCACGCCGCCTCGGCGCGCTCGCGCCGCACCGTCGACGCCGCCGTCGAGGCGCACCGCAAGCAGGCCCTGAAGGCGCAGGTCGCCACCGCCGCGACGTTCTCCACCGGCGTGCTCGTCTCCGGCCTCGTCGTCGCCCTCGTCATCGTGGTGGGCACGCTGCTCGGCGTCGCCGGCGACATCACCCTCGGGCGGCTGCTGGCGTTCCTGTTCCTGGCGCAGCTGTGGGTGGGCCCGGTGCAGGCGGCCACCGAGGTGCTGAACGAGCTGCAGAACGCGCTCGCCGGCTGGCGCCGCGTCGTCGAGCTCATCGAGACCCCCGTCGTCGTGCCCGAACCGCGCCGGGAGCGCGTGCAGGCGCTGCCCGCCGGTCCGGTGGACGTGCGCGTGGAGGACGTCGCCTACACCTACCCCGGCACCGACAAGACGGTCCTGAGCGGCGTGAGCCTGCACCTGCCCGCCGGCTCGCGCACCGCCGTCGTCGGCGAGACCGGCTCGGGCAAGACGACGCTGGCGCGCCTGGTGACCCGCCTGGTCGACCCGGTCGAGGGCCGGGTGCTCCTGAACGGCGTGGACGCGCGCGACCTGCCCGGCCGCGAGCTGCACCGCCGCGTCGTCGCCGTCCCGCAGGAGGGGTTCCTCTTCGACGCCACCGTCGGTGAGAACGTGCGCCGCGGCAGGCCCGGCGCCACCGAGGCCGACGCGCGCGCCGCCTTCGCCGAGCTGGGCCTGGCCGAGTGGCTCGACGGGCTGCCCGACGGCCTGGACACCCCCGTCGGCCAGCGCGGTGAGCGCCTCTCCGCCGGCGAGCGCCAGCTCGTCGCGCTGGCGCGCGCGCACCTGGCCGACCCGGACCTGCTCGTGCTCGACGAGGCCACCTCCTCCGTCGACCCGGCCACCGAGGTGCGCCTGCAGCGCGCGCTGGAGGGCGTGCTCAGCGGGCGCACCTCGGTCGCCATCGCCCACCGCCTCTCGACCGCCGAGGCCGCCGACACGGTGGTGGTCGTCGACTCCGGGCGGGTCGTGGAGGTCGGGCCGGCCGTGGAGCTCGCGCACGCCGGGGGGCCGTACTCACGCCTGCACGCCGCCTGGACCGCGCAGCACGCCTGACGGTCGTCCGTCACGCACCGGCGCAGGTCTTGCAGCGGCGGCGAGGGTGCGGTAGCCAGTGGCGGTGATCAGCACGAGGTTCGTGGTCGACGTCGCGACAGGGCTCCTGGCCGGCTGGGTGGGCGTGCAGGCCAAGGCGAAGGCCGAGTCCACCCTCCAGGAGTGGGGCGAGAAGGCGCTGCCGCCCGCCCCCGGCCAGAAGGAGCTCCTCGGCGCCGACCCCGCCGGGCACGGCGACCGGATGCCCCCCTCGGTCATCTACCGTCGCCTGATCGACCTGCGCGGCGGCGACGGCGACGCCCTCGAGGGCGACGAGCTCGAAGCGGGCGCCGTCTGGTTCCACCGCGCCATCGCCTACGGCTACCCCGTGGCGTACGCGGTGATCTCCCGCCGTCTGCCCTTCGTGCGCGCCGGGTCGGGGGTGCTCGGCGGGGTGGCGCTGTTCGGCGCCTTCCACGGCACGCTCCTGCCCGCGACGGGCATCCAGGCCCCGGTGGGCGAGCTGCCCCGGGCGTGGTGGGTGTGGGAGGGCGGGTCGCACGTGGTGTTCGGCGTGGCCGTCGACCTGGTGGTCGGTGGCGTGCGGCGCATCACCGGCTGACGAGCCGTCGCACCTGCTCAAGGCTGGCAGCCGTTGGACGCGGACGGTCACGCGGTAGCCAGAAATTAGCACAACAGACACAACAGCGACGGTGTGCGTTGCGTCTGTTGCGTTCCGGTCGGTACCCTCGAGGTGTGCGCACCGCCGTCTTCGACGACACCCGGTCCTCCGTCAGCGAGGAGTGGCTGACCACCGGTGAGGCTGCGCGCATTCTCGGCGTCTCGCGCCAGCACGTCGTCAACCTGTGCGAGCGCGGCGACCTGCCCTTCGTGACGACGAGTGTGCACCGCCGGGTGCGCCGCGCCGACCTGGAGGCGCTGCGCGCCACGGGCGCCCGCCTGAGCCGGGACCAGCGCCGCAGCCTGTGGCTGGGGCACGCCGTCGCCGGCCACCTGGTCACCGACCCGGAGACCACGATCGCGCGAGCGCGCGCCAACCTGGCCCTCCTGCGCGAGCGCCACCCGCGTGGGCAGGTGGCGAAGTGGCTGGCGGAGTGGGCCGACCTGCTCGACGGACCGGTCGAGGGCATCCTCACGGCCCTGACCTCCCCGTCCCCGCGCGCTCGGGAGCTGCGCCAGAACTCGCCCTTCGCCGCGGTGCTGTCCGAGGAGGAGCGCCGGCGCGTGCGTGACGCCTTCGCGCAGCACTCCTCGGCGTCCTCGCCGTGGGGCGCGGAGTGAAGCGCGCGCACCTGGCGCACATCCTGCGGGCGGCCAGCCGGATCGCCGACGACCCCGACGTGGTGGTGATCGGTTCGCAGTCGATCCTGGGGAGTTTCGACGAGGACGTCCTGCCCGACCCGGTGATCGGCTCGGTGGAGGCGGACGTCACCTTTTGGGACGACCCGCACGACGTGAAGTCCGATGCGGTGGACGGCGCGATCGGTGAGGACAGCGGCTTCCACCAGATGTACGGCTACTACGCCCAGGGCGTGTCCGTGAGCACCGCCGTCCTGCCCGACGGGTGGCGCGAGCGGCTCGTGGTGTGGCAGAGCCGGTCCAGCGAGCCGGGGCGGGCGCACTGCCTCGAGGTGCACGACCTGGCGATCGCCAAGCTCGTCGCGGCACGCATGAAGGACTACGAGTTCGTCTCGGCGCTCATCGGGGCCGGGCTCGTCTCGTGCGAGACGTTGCGTGAGCGAGCCTCGCTGCTGCCGTCGCCACGCTCACGCACTACCCGTGTACTGCGCTGGATCGACGGTCACGACGGGCGCGGCCAGGACTGAGGGCACTGCCCTCGCACGGCTGGGCAGTGCACGCGAGGGTGAGGAGGAGCACTCAGCCCCGCTCGACGAGCCGCCGGAGCTGCCGCCGCGTCTCCTCGTCCGTGGAGTACAGCACCGTCCCGATCATGCCGCGGGTGAGCAGCACCTTGTAGACGTTGCGCACGAGCCGGTCGAAGTCGCTGTCGGTGACCCGGGTGCGGTTGCGGAAGTCCGGATCCTTGTTGGCGGAGCGGTCGCTGACGAAGCGACCGTCCCGCCACACGAGGTCCGGCCCGATGATCACACCGCTCCAGTCGTACTCGAACCCTTGGGCGGTGTAGATGCACCCCACCTGGCCGAAGCCGCCGGGCTCGGTCGCCCAGAGCGCAGCCGGCGGGGCGTCGCCGACGGCGCGGTCACCGGGCACGTTCCACGACCGTGCCCAGTCGCCGATGCGCACGTCCGGCACCAGACCGCCGTCCGGGGCGGGTGTCTTGCTCCACGGCCAGCAGTACCCGGCGGACATGCGCGCGGAGTAGCCCTCCTCCCGCTTGGCCGCGAGCAGCTGCTCCATCTCTTCGGGAGTGTCCGCGATGACCACCTCGAAGGTGTCGTCGCCGGCCCAGTCCTCGACACCGGCGTCGTCGAGGCCGAGCAGCCGCTGCACCCAACGCACGTACTCAGCACTGCCCTCGCAGCGGAACTGTGCGTCCAGCTCCACGGTGAGCACGTCGAGACCGAGGCGCTGCGCGTGCCGCGTGATCTCCTCGAGAGAGCCCATCTCGCCCGGGCGGACCACCTGGTGCTGGTCGAGCAGGAAGACCGGCACCCGCGCGGCCGCGATGAGCTCGTCCACCTGCGGGCGACTGGTGCGCAGCTCCGCGCGGGTGTAGCGGTCGACGGACGTCTCCCGGATGCGGTGAGCCTCGTCGAGGATGAGCACGTCGAGGTCGTTGGGTTCGGCGGTCATGAACTGGTTGAAGTACTTGAACATGGACTGCACGCGCGGGGAGCGGCGTCCGGCGACCTTGCGCAGCGTCTGCGTGAAGGAGCGCGAGCCGGTGGCGTGCAGGACACTGTGGCCAGCGCGGGACAGCTCCCCCAGCAGGGAGAGCGCGATGACGCTCTTGCCGCTGCCCGGACCACCGGTGACGACGACGATGCGCTTGCTGTTGCCGGCCTTCGCCCGCCGCACCTGGTGCAGCACGAGGTCGACGGCCTCCTGCTGCTCGCCGACGAGGCGGAACTGCTCGCGCTCACGGATCTCGTCGGCGGCGACCTTGAGCAGCTGCCGCGAAGGCGCCACCTTGGACCCGAGCAGCTCGTCGGCCGCATGCACCCCGGACACGCTCGGCGCGAGCCGGCTGCGCAGGTGCTCGCGCAGCGCGCCGCGCTCGGCACCGGTGAACAGCCGCCCCGTGCGGTCCATGGTGTAGTCGGCGAGCTCCGCCACGGCACCGGGCGCGGCGGCGTTGTGCAAGTACGCGACGCCGGCGACGGCGTCCTTCGCGAACTCCAACGAGCGGGTGAAGTCGAGGAGGTACTCGACGTACCCGCGCACCTGCCGGACCGGGTGCAGCTTCGGCGGCCCGGCCATGCCGGGCACGACGACGAGGTCCGGATTGCCCTCGAAGCGGTGCGCGGAGCTCCACTGCTTCAGCTCCACGACGACGTAGGAGGGTGCGCCCGTCGTCGGGTGGACACCGGCGAGCACGACGTCGGCGCGCTTCGACGTCAGCGGGAGCTGGTGCTCGAGCAGCACCTCGACGTCGCCGAGGCCAGCCTCGACGAGGTCGGTGGCGAGCACCGGCAGGCTCGCCGTCCACGAGGCGACCTCGCTCGGGCTGGGTCCATAGCCCGCCGTGTGGAGCATCTGCTCCATGAGCGCCTCCACGACGGAGCCGGTGGACAGCTCGGCCTGGAGCTGAGCGGCGGAACGACGGACCAACGACACAGGACATCCCCAAGGCAGCACGAAGTCTCGTGCGGGTGGGGGCGTGTCCTGTGCTCAGCGACGGCTGAAGCGTTGGAAGCCTGTCGGGCCGCAGTCACAAGCTACCTTCACCGGTCCTCCCGAGTTCACTGCTTCTTGCACGCCGACACGCGGTGCGCTGATCGGGGAGGTCATCACCTGAGAAGGTGATGACGTGAGCGCGCAGCACAGATCGCCGAACAGCGATCTCACGGAGGGTCTGCACGAGACGCTTGTCGCAGCCGACCTTGAAGCAACCCTCATGCGTGCGACGGACTGGACGACCGTGGCGCGAAGCGTCGACGATGCTGACGTCCCACATGTGCTCACTCGTCACATCAGCGCCATCGTCCAACGCGCTCTGGAGGCGACGGGCGACCCGGCGCGGCGGTTGGCCCTGGTGCGTGACTTGCTCGGTGTCCTCGGGGAGCACGGTGCCGTGCCCGTCCCGGACGAGAGGGGTGCGCCGCGGCAGCTCTTGGCGGCGCACCGGCGGCGGGCTCTGGCGCAGCCGTCGACGGTCCGACCAGCGACACCACTGTCGGAGGCGGCGCTGCTGACGAACAGCTCCGCCGACCCGAGCCTCGCGGCGGAGCTGCGGGCGGAGCTGGCCAGCGCGGACCGCGTCGACCTGCTGTGCGCTTTCGTGAAGTGGTCCGGGCTGCGGCTGATGGAGAGCGCGTTGGCCGACCTCAGGGACCGGGGCGTACCGTTCCGCGTCATCACGACGACCTACATGGGCGCCACCGAGCGCCGTGCGCTGGACCGGCTGGTCGAGGAGTTCGACGCCGAGGTCAAGGTCATCTACGAAACGACGCGCACCCGCCTCCACGCGAAGGCGTGGGTCGTGCACCGCGACACCGGCTTCAGCACCGCGTACGTGGGCTCGTCCAACCTGTCGCGCTCCGCGCTGCTCGACGGGCTGGAGTGGAACGTGCGGCTCTCCGCGGTGGCGAACCGACCGCTGCTGGAGAAGTTCGACGCGACCTTCGCCAGCTACTGGGAGAGCAGCGGCTTCGAGACCTACCTGCCGGACCGCGACGGCGACCGGTTGGACGCCGCCCTCGCTGAGGCGGGTGGGCAGCGCGGCCCGGGCACGCCGGTGGACCTGTCGGGCCTGGAGGTCACCCCGCGCGCGCACCAACAGGAGATGCTCGATCAGCTCGCCGGGGAACGGCAGCTGCACGACCGGCACCGCAACCTCGTCGTCGCGGCCACCGGCACCGGCAAGACGGTCCTTGCGGCCTTCGACTACCGGCGGCTGTGTGAGCAGCACGGTCGTGATTTGACGCTGCTGTTCGTCGCCCACCGGCGCGAGCTGCTGGAGCAGGCGTTGCGTACGTACCGGGAGGTGCTGGGCGACGGAGCGTTCGGGGAGCTGCTCGTCGGGGCTGAACGGCCCCGCCGCGGCCGGCACGTCTTCGCCGGCGTGCAGTCGCTGGGCGCTGAGGTCCTCAGCCAGCTGGACCCGCAGCGCTACGACGTCGTCGTGCTCGACGAGTGCCACCACGCCAGCGCGAGCAGCTACCAGCGGATCCTGGACCGGTTGGAGCCGATCGAGCTGCTGGGCTTGACGGCGACACCGGAACGCGCTGACGGGCAGGACATCCTGGCGCTCTTCGACGGCCGCACCGCGGCGGAGCTGCGCCTGTGGGACGCCCTCGCCGACGACCTGCTCGTGCCGTTCCACTACTTCGCCGTCGACGACGGGACGGACCTGCGCGACTTGACGTGGAGACGCGGCGGCTACGACGTCGACGGGCTCACGGACCTGTACACCGGTGACGACGCGCGGGTGCGCATCGTGCTGCGGGAGTTGCGCCGGCGGGTCGGTGACGTCGCCAGCATGCGAGCGATCGGCTTCTGCGTCAGCGTCGAGCACGCCCGCTACATGGCCCGCGCCTTCCGCGAGGCCGGGATCGACGCGCTGGCCGTCAGCGGCGACAGCGCACCCGAGGAGCGCGCGGCAGCACTGCGGCGGCTCAAGGACGGCGACGTGCGGATCCTCTTCGCGGTCGACCTGTACAACGAGGGCGTCGACGTGCCGCAGGTGGACACCGTCCTCTTCCTGCGTCCGACGGAGTCGGCGACCGTCTTCCTGCAGCAGCTGGGACGGGGCCTGCGCACTGCACCGGGCAAGGCAGTGCTGACGGCCCTGGACTTCGTCGGCCACCAGAACGCCGACTTCCGCTTCGACGCGCGCTTCCGCGCCCTCACCGGCGTCAGCCGCGGTGCGCTGCAGGATCAGGCGGAAAAGGGTTTCCCCTTCCTGCCGGCCGGCTGCTCCATCGTCCTCGACGAGGTCGTGCAGCAGCGCGTCGTCGCCAGCATCCAGAGACAGCTCAGCCCCCGCGCTCCCGCCCTCGTCAACGAGGTGCGGGCGCAGCGCTCGGACAGCATCGCCGACTTCCTGACCACCAGCGGTCTCACTGTCCGGGAACTGCTCGGCACCAACCGGTCGTGGACCGCTCTGCGACGCAGAGCCGGTATCGAGGTGCGACCGAGCGGTCCGGTGGAGACCACCCTGTTGAAGCGGGTGCGCGCCGTGACCCAGGTCGACGACCGGATCCGCCGCGACGCCTACCGCCGGCTGCTCAGCGACGATGTGAGGCTCGATGACCTCTCCCCCACCGAGCGCCACCTCGCCGGGATGCTCGCAGCGAGCCTGTGGCCCTCCGGCGCCCCGGAGGACGTGAGCGCTGTCCTCGAGACGTTGCGCACAGAGCCAGCGGTGCGCGACGAGCTGAGCCAGCTCGTCGACATCGCCTTCGACGCAGCGCGGCACCCCACGACGCCCTTGACCGGCGACCTCGCTGGTCTGCCGCTGAGCGTGCACGCCCGATACTCGCGCGACGAAATCGTCAGCGCCCTGGGCGTCACCACGCCGACGCGAGCGCCGATGTCCTTCCGCGAGGGCGTGGTGTGGTCGGCGCAGTGGCGCACCGACGCCCTCCTCATCACCTTGGCGAAGTCTGAGGCCGACTACTCACCGACGACGATGTACCGGGACTACCCGCTGACCCGCGAGCTGTTCCACTGGGAGTCGCAGTCACGCACGACGATCGCCTCACCGACGGGGCAGCGGTACCTGAACCACCGGGCGATGGGCACGCACGTGCTGCTCTTCGCCCGGCAGCGCAAGCAGGGTGACCTGGGTGCCGAACCGTACCTGTTCCTCGGGCCGGCCGAGTACGTCTCGCACCGCGGTGAGCGGCCCATCGGCATCACCTGGCGGCTGGAGCATGCGATGCCGATGGAATTCTTCAGCGAGGCGGCGCTCGTCAACGCCAGCTGATCGGTCCAGCAGTACAGGGACCACCGGGTTCATGCATCCTCGGTCGACCTCGTGTAGTGCTGGTTGGAGCACCGAAGTCAGCACGGGTCAGCCGAGAAAACCTAGCCACAGGCTGTCGCGCGCCCGCGTCATCCCCACGTACAGCTCCCGCCGCTCCACCTCCAGCCGCTCGCGCCAGGCGGTCTCCGACTCCCCCGCCCTGGCCGCCGACCCGCCCTCGCGCAGGCCCGGCAGGAAGACGTGCTTGAACTCCAGCCCCTTGGCTCGCTTGATGGTGCCCACCTTCAGGCGCCCGCACGTCTGCCCGGCGTACTGCTCCAGCGGCACGATCGGCAGGCCGGCGCGGTGCAGGACACCGGCGTACCGGGAGGCGTCCGCGGTGGTGGCGGTGAGCAGGACGCAGTCCCCGAGGCCGGCTCCGGACGAGGCGAGGTCCTGGACGGCCTCGACGAGCGCGGCCTCGAGGCTGCGGGCGTCCGGGGCGTCGACGCGTGCGGTCATCCCGCCCTGACGGGCGACCTCCACGCGGCGCGCGCCGGCTTCGAGGGAGTCGTCGAGGTCGCCGAAGGCGTCGGAGGCGACGACGGCCACGGCGGTCTCGAGGATGCGTGAGGCGTTGCGGTAGTTCGTCTCCAGCACGGTGGAGCGGCCGCGGACGTTGATGCCGGCCTCGGAGAGGGTGAAGCCGCCGGGGTAGACGGCCTGCTGGCCGTCGCCGATGAGCAGCAGCCCGTCGGGCCCGTCCCCGCCCAGGGCGTGCAGGAGCTGCACACCCGTGCGGCTGAGGTCCTGCACCTCGTCGACGATCACAGACGCGTACGGCTCGGCCGGCGGCTGCCGACGCACCTCGGCCAGGGCCAGGACGAGCAGGTCGGCCGCGTCGTGCAGACCGCGATCGCGCAGCAGGACGTCGTAGGCGGTGTGCAGCTGCCAGACCGCCTCGCGCTGGGTGCGGCTCAGCGGCGTGGAACGCCCGACCCGGGTCAGCTCGGCGTACTCGGAGAAGTCCGTCAGCCCGCGGCCCTTGATGACCGAGGCGATCTCCTCCTGCCAGTACCGCGGCGGCACCGGCACCTCGGCGAGCGCCGAGTACCGGCCGACGCTCGCCCAAGAGCGCCAGAAGCACGTGTCGGCGGCGGCGAGGTCGACGCGGTGGCGCACCCCGCGCTGGGTGAGGAACCCCCGCGCCCACGAGTGCAGCCCACGGAACTCCACCCGGTCCACGTGCTGGGGCGCGAGCCGGGCGAAGGTGGCGGCCAGCACGGTGGGCAGGGTGCGCACGAAGGAGACGTACAGCAGCCGCCCGGGGCGGGTGCCGGCGAGGTAGGCGGCGCGGTGCAGACCGATGACCGTCTTGCCGGTGCCGGCGGGCCCGCGCACGCGCGCCGGGCCGTTGCGCGCCTGGCGGACGAGCCGGGCCTGACCAGGGTGCAGGAACGCCATCCAGTCCTCGATGGGGGCGGCGAGCGCACCGTCGAGGAGCGACGCCTCGAGCTCCTGCGCGCTGAAGAGGGCCTGCTGCTCCGGCTGCTCCGGCTCCTGATCGGTCCCCTGGTCCGCCTCGTGCTCCGCCTCGTGGTCCGCCTCGTGGTCCGCCTGCGGGCCCGCGACGTGCAGCGGCAGGACGGGTGGGACCACGACGGGGCTGAGCACGACGGGGCCGGCGTCCTCGTGGGGCGGGAAGTCGCGTTCGAGGACGGCCAGCACGTCGGGCAGCTTCTCGGTGCTCAGGCGCTCGCCGCGGCGGTGGACCCACGGCACGAGCTGCTTCTCGCCCAGGAGGGTGACGCGGCCGAGCGCCATGGGGCCCATCGACCGGCCGGCGAGGACGAGGAGCGGTACCACCTCCAACGGTGCGAGCCCCACCTCGGCCACCGACTGCTCGGCGAGCTCGGCGATGCGCAGGACTTTCTCCACGTCCTCGTGCGCGTCCTCCTGCCCGCGGTGCAGGCGGCCGTCCTCGACGTGCACCTCGCGCCAGTTCTTCACGTCCACCACGAGGACCCCGCCGGGGCCGACGTGCAGCAGGTCGACGTTGGCCGCGCGGGTGCCGGGCCAGCGCCGGTCGGCGAGCAGCGTCCAGCCGTAGCTCGACATGGGCTGCAGCTGCGCAGCGATGCGCCGCTCCCCGGCGCTGCCTGCCTGGTGGCGGCGGACGACCTCCTGCTCCTGCGCCAGCAGCTCGCGGTACTGCGCGACACGGGCGCGCGCCCGACGCACCAGGACGTCCTGCGAGGTCCCCGCGCCGGAGGCCACGGCGCTCACAGGTCGCACACCCCGGCTCGCCGGATGCGCCCGGTCGAGGCGTGGCGCTCCAGGTGGCTGCTCACCCTGGCAGCGTCGGTCCGTCCCGACGAGCACCTTGAGGGGATCACCTCGTTCGGAGCAGCGCCGCACTCACCAGCCGAGGTGCGTGCGGATCTCCTCGACCGACACGCCCAGGGCGGCGCTGTCGGTGACGCGCTCGGTCCCCGGCCGGGTGATCGTCACGCTCCGCTCGACCGGGTCGATCAACCACACCTCCTCCACCTCGCGCGCCAGGTAGAACGGCACCTTGTCGCGGCTGGCGTCACCCGGTGAGAGGACCTCCCCCACGACCACCGCGGTGGGCACGTACAGCGGCAGCTCGACACCTTCGCGCACCCAGGCGAGGTCGGGGACTCGGTAGTCGCCCTCCTGGCCGAGGTTGAACTCAGCCAACCCCTCCAGGCCACGGCTCACGGCGCGCTCGTGCAGCGCGACCAGCAACCGCACGACGAGCCGGGCGTGCTCCGCGGGTGCGTGCGGCGCCACGTGGTAGACCCCCTCCCACACCTCGTCGTGCGTGTCCTGACCGAGGGCACGACGACGCTCGAACCAGTCGTCGAGCGCGCCCCCGTGAGCGACGACGGTCTGCGCAGCCACGGCGCCATCCTCTCAGCGGGGCCCCGGTCGCGCAGCCCTTCGACGGCGACCGCGTCGACGCGGGTGCACGGGCGCTGACCACCGGTGCCGGCACGCCGCTCGGCGCCCGCCCACCACGCCCGCCCGTCGCACTGGTCTCAGCAGTAACACAGTCGTCACCTCGGTGAATCACCGACGACTCCGGGCGTCCCTACCGTCCGGCGCGACACCCCGTCGTCCTCGGAGGTCCTGTGCCCGTCCCGTCCCGCGCCCGTCGCCGCTCCGCAGCGCTGCTGGCGGCCACCGCGCTCTGCCTCGTCCCGGCCCTCGCCCCCGCGAGCGCCTCCCCCGGCTCGCACCGCGGTCCGCACGGCGGCCACCACCCGGGGCCGCGCCACGGGCTGCCGGAGGTCGTCGACCTCAGCGTCACCGACCAATTGGACCTGCTCGGTGCGGGCCGGACCACCTCGGTGGACCTGGTGCGCGCCTACCTGGCGCGCATCGACGCCTACGACGACGCCTACGCCGACCAGCCCGGCCTGCAGTCGGTGGTCACCGTCAGCCCCACCGCGCTGGAGAACGCCCGCCTGCTCGACGCCGAGCGCGCCGCCGGCATCTCCCGCGGCCCGCTGCACGGGGTGCCGGTCCTGGTGAAGGACAACTACGCCACCTACGACATGCCGACCTCCGCGGGCAGCGTCGCGCTCGCCGACTACCAGACCCTCGAGGACTCCACCGCGGTGCAGCGGCTGCGCGACGCCGGGGCGATCGTCCTGGGCAAGACGAACATGGCCGAGTTCGCCTGGCACGGCACCTTCACCCTCAGCTCCGTGCGGGGGGAGACCCATAACCCCTACGACCAGCGCGTCAGCGCCTCCGGCTCCAGCGGCGGCACGGGCGCGGCGATCGCGGCGAGCTTCGCCGCCGCCGGCCTGGGCACCGACTCCTGCGGGTCGATCATCGGACCGAGCGCGCACCAGAGCCTGGTGGGGTACCGCCCGACGATGGGCCTGACGAGCGTGGCCGGGATCGTGCCGCTGTCGGTGCGCCAGGACGTGTCCGGTCCGATGACCACCACGGTGGAGGACGCCGCCCTGCTCGGCAGCGTGCTCGCCGGGGTGGACCCGGCCGACCCGCAGACCGCGATCGCCGCCGAGCAGGACCCCTCCACGTTCGTGCCCGGCCTCAGCGACACCGCTCTGCAGGGTAAGCGGATCGGCTACTTCCACTGGGACTACTCGGAGTCCACCCCCGAGGGCGCCCGGCCGGGCACCGAGGAGGTCACCGCGATCGTCGACGACGCCGTCGAGGACCTCGCCGAGCAGGGCGCGCAGATCGTCGACGTGCCCTTCACGCGCGAGTTCGTCCGCGAGCAGCTCGCCAGCGGCGGCTGGATCGACATGCGCCCCAGCATCGACGCGTTCTTCGCCGCCACGAAGGCCGAGTGGCCCGAGGGCCTGGCCGAGCTGACCGCGCCGTACGACCAGCTGACGTTCTCCGACGTGGCCGCCGACGGCCGCTCCTCCCTGGAGCCGGAGACCATCGAGTCGTGGCTGGCGCTGGAGGACGTTCCCAACGCCGAGTTCGACGCCGCCGTGGCCGCGCAGGAAGCCGGGAAGGACGCGATGGACGCGTTCTTCGAGGAGCACGACCTCGACGCGCTGGCCATGCCGACGTCCGAGGCGCCGGCGAACGAGGAGTGGGCCGGCACGACGTTCTGCGACGTGGGCGCCAACACCGGCGTGCCGTCGATCTCGCTGCCCGCCGGGTTCACCGCCGCGGGCCTGCCCGTGGGGCTGGAGCTGGCCGCACCGCGCTCCACGGACGCGACCCTGCTGGCCATGGCCTACGACTACGAGCAGGCCACCCAGCACCGCCTGCCGCCCGCCAGCACCCCGGAGCTGCCGCGCAAGGGCGGGGTCCCGAAGCAGGTCGTCGCCACCGGACCGGTGCGCGAGGAGGGCTGAGCTGAGCGCCGGGCGGGCCGTCCCGCCCGGCGCTCGACGCGGCGCCGCCCCCTCACGGCCCCAGCAGCGCAGCCGGTACGACCGCGACCCCGTCCCGCCGCCGGTACGCGTGCGAGCCGGCGGTGACGACCACGGCGTCCAGCAGGTCCTCACCGAGCTCACCGCGCAACCACGTCAGGTGCTTCACGTCGGCGTCGCTCACCGTCCCGGCGAGCTTGACCTCGACGGCGACGACCCGGCCGTCACCGCGCTCGACGACCAGGTCCACCTCGTGCTCGCCGCCACGCACCCGCAGGTGCCCGACCCGCGCCTCCGCGGCCTGCGCGTACACGCGGACGTCCAGGGTGACGAGCGACTCGAAGAGCTGACCGAGCAGGGTCGCCTCCCGTCCCGTGGCGGTGGCGGGTGCGGCACCGACCAGGGCACCGGTGTCGACGCCGAGCAGGCGCGCGGCGAACGCGGGGTCCGCCAGGTGGTGCTTCGGTGCGGCGGCCAGGCGGGCGAGGTGGTTGTGCGACGGCGTCCAGGCCGGCACCGGGTCGAGGAACCAGAGCCGTTCGAGGATGTCGCGGTAGGCGGTGGTGGTCGTCTTGGCGGGTTTGTCGGCGTCGCCGGGGGTGGCCGCGTCGCGCAGGCGGTCGTAGGCGGTGACCGTGGACTCGGCCGCCGCGTACGCGGCCATCCACCGCCGCAACGGGACGGGGTTGCGCACCGCCCGGCCGAGGTCGGGGAAGTCGCGGTCGACGATGCTGTCGACGTAGCCGTCCAGCTGCGCCCGGCGCAGCCGCGGGCTCAGCGGCCGGATCGCCGGCAGGCCCGAGGCGCAGATCTCCTCGGCGTAGTCCTCGACCCCCACCTCGGTCGTGCCGTCGACGGCCGGGCGACTCCCGCTCAACAGCTCCGCGAGGGACACGGCCGACGCAGCCACCCCGCGCTCGGTGAGCGTCATGGGGCGCATCCGCAGCCGCACGATGCGTCCCGCACCGCTGTGCACCCCGGCGTCGCGGGGCACCGCCGAGCCGGCGAGCAGGAAGGAGCCGGGTTCCGCACCGTCGTCCACGGCCCGACGCACCGCGTCCCAGGTGAGCGGCAGGTGCTGCCACTCGTCGAGGAGCACCGGGGCGGGTCCTGCCAGGAGGCGACGCGGATCGGCCGCGGCGACGTCGCGTTCGGCCGGGTCGTCCAGCCGCACGACCGTGCGGGCCCGCTGGAGCGCGGTGCGCGTCTTGCCCACCCCCTTGGCGCCTTCCAGCGCCACGGCGGCCAACCCGGGCAGGAGCTCGTCGAGTTCCCGGTCCACGACGCGAGAGGCGTACGGTACAGGCGCAACCACAAGATCACGCTACCTTCTGCGGCCTCGCTGCGCTACCTTCTGCGCCCTTCCTGCGCTACCGAGTGCGACCTCTCAGGGCTGTCGAGCGCCGCTCACGCCTCCTTCGGCGTGCCCGGCGCGATGCCCACCAGCAGCGCCTCGAACCGCTCCTCGTCCACGACCGGCACCCCGTGCTTGCGCGCGTCGAGGACCTTGCGCACCCCGGCGTCCGGCTCGTTGGTCACCAGCAGCCCGGTGGTGCGGCTGACGCCGTTCATCACGTCCAGGCCGGCGGCGATGGCGCGCGCGATGAGGTCCTCGCGCGGGGTGGTGGTGTCGCCGCTGAAGACGACCTTGGTGCCCTGCACGAGCGCCTCGCCGGGCACCCAGCGCCCCGGGTCGGTCCACGGGCACGGGGTGCGCGGGGCGGCGGCGGGGCGACGCCAGCGCCGCTCGGGAGCGGGGGCCGGGGCGGTGGAGCGCAGCGCCACCAGCGGCAGGGCGAGGTCCTGCTCGGCGGCGGCGCGCAGGGAGGCGCGCAGCACCTCGGTGAGCACGCGGGTGTCGTCCACGGCGTCGTGGGCGCGCTCCTGCTGCACGCCCCAGTGCGCGGCGACGCGGGCGAGGGTCAAGTCGGGCAGCGGCAGGCGCAGGCGGCGGCTGAACGTCACCGTGCACAGGAAGTGCGGCACGCGGTGCGCGGTGCCGGCGCGCTTGAACTCCTCGGTGAGGAAGCCCCAGTCGAAGGGGGCGTTGTGGGCGACGAGCACGCGGCCGGCGAGCAGGTCGGCCAGGTGCCCGGCGACGTCCGCGAAGGCGGGGGCCTCGTGCAGCATCTCGGCGCTGATGCCGTGCACGTGGGTGGGCCCGGGGTCGCGGCCGGGGTCGACCAGGGAGTCCCAGCGGCCCTCCACGCGCCCGTCGGCGCTCACCTGCACCACCGCGACCTGCACGATGCGGTCGCCGGCGGCGTCCATGCCGGTGGTCTCGACGTCCACGACGGCGTAGGGGTGCGGGTAGCGCTCGGCGACGGCCTGCGGCAGCGCGTCCCCGGGCGGGGTGTCGGGGGTGAAGAGGTCAGGCTGCGCGTGGGGGAGCACCTGCCCATGATGCGCGCGCCCGTGGAGGTGCGCCGCACGTCTCCGCGGTGGCTCATCACAGACGTCCTAGAGTGCACTTCACCGCTGATGGGTGCACTAAAGTGCACCTACTGGCGATGGGTGTGCGTCCAGGAGGAGGAGTCGTGGACTGGTACCGACCCCTCGGCGTGCTCTTCCCCCCCGTGCAGGGCGCTGTGCTGCAGGCGCTCTGGCGCCGCACCACTCCCCTCACCGGCAGGGAGGTGCACCGCTCCAGCGCCTCCGGCTCCTACCGCGGCACGCTCGCCGCTCTCGACCGCCTCGTCGAGCAGGGTCTCGTGGACGCCCGCAGGGTCGGTCAGGCGCGCGAGTACGTCCTCAACGAGGAGCACGTCGCCTACCCGGCGCTGGCCGCGGCGATGGCGGTGTTCACCCCGCGGCACGACCTCGACGACCGGCTGCGCTCCCTCGTGCGGGAGCGCTTCCCGGACCGGACGGGGACCTCGCTGGCCTACTTCGGGTCCTTCGCCCGCGGTGAGGCGCGCGTCAGCAGCGACATCGACCTCCTCCTGGTCCTCCCGGACGACGCGCCGGAGGACGCAGTGGACGAGCTCGTCGGTGAGCTGGAGACCCGCGGCCGGCGCTGGACGGGCAACGAGGTCCAGGTGTACGCGACTCGCCGGACCGACCTGCACCGGGCAGCGGCATCGGCGGACCCCGTCGTGGACGAGTGGCGGCGGGACGCCGTGACCGTCCTCGGACCCACCGTCCAGCACCTCCTGGAGGCGACGTCGTGACCCCCCGCTCCGGTCCACGGATGCAGTCCATGACAGCGGCGGAGGTGCAGGTCCGGTCCGAGGCGGCCCGCAAGTTCCTCGAGGTCGCGCACATGGTCGAGGACGACACCTCCGACCCCGCACTGCCGCGGGTCACCAGTGCGCTGGCCGTCCTGGCCGGGATCGCGGCCAGCGACGCCATCTGCGGTCACGTCCTCAAGGAACGACCTCAGGGACAGGACCACCAGGAAGCCGTGCGCGTGCTCGCCGGCATCCGCGGCGCCGGTGAACTCGCCACGTCGCTGCGGCGGCTCCTCGCCGACAAGACGACGTCGCAGTACGGCACCACGTACATGACCGCGCAGAAGGCCTCTGCCATGGTGCGGTACGCCGAGAAGCTGGTCGAGGGGATGGACCGACAGCTGCGCGAGTAGGCGCTCCTCGCGCGCAGGACCGGCGCACCTCCCCTCAGGCGGGTTCCTCGCCGGTGCTGCCGTCGGCCTGCTCGCGCAGCAGGTCCAGGTGGCCCAGGTGGCGGGCGGTCTCCTCCACCAGGTGCAGCAGGATCCAGCGCAGGGAGAGGTCGCGGTGCCGGGCGGTGACGTCGAGGGACGAGGCGGTGGTGACCACGGCGTCGCAGCGGCGGGTCTCGGCGGCGTAGTCCTCGAGCAGCCGGTCCATGCCCACGTCCGCCGGCACGCGCCACTCCCCGTCGGGGTCCTCCTCGCTCCAGTCGTAGACGAGGCCCTCCTCGCCGGCGAACACCCCGCGCAGCCAGGAGCGCTCGACGTTGGTCAGGTGCCGTACCAGGCCGTGCGGGCCCATCCCGCTGGGGGTGCTCGCCGCGCGCAGCGCCTCCTCGGGCGCACCGCGCAGCTTCCAGGCGACCAGGTCGCGCTGGCGCTGCAGCACGCCGAGCACGGTGGTGCGCTCGTCGCCGTGGTGGGCGGCCTCGGTGATCCCCGCGACCGTGCCGTTGACCGCCCCGCTGCCGTCGTCCACGGCGCCACCGTAGCCGCGCGCACCCCCGCCGGGGCTGGCGCGCCCGTCCGTGACGGGGCCGGACCCCTCCCCTACGGTGAAGCCGTGGTCCCGGCCGACGTCCCCCCTGCCGCTGCCGAGCACGAGCCCGGGTCGCCGCCCGCGCTGCTGACGGCCGCCCTGCACCCCGGCGGCCTGCACCTGCGGCTGGCCGCCCCGGCCGTCGAGGACCTGCTGGTGGCCCTTTCGCGCGGCGACGGGGCGTGGGAGGACGTCGACGTCCTGCCCGCCGGCTCGGCCGAGGAGGTCCTCGAGGTGCCCGCGAGCGCCGGGGACCGGGTGCGGGTCGGCTCCGAGGACGGCGCGCGCACGTCGGAGCCGGTGCGGGTCGTCGACCCGGCCGCTGCCCCGCCGCAGCCCGAGGTGGCGCCCGAGGTGGCGGCGGTGCCCGAGCAGCCCGCTACGGACGACTCCCCCGCGCAGCCCGAGGAGGCGTCCGAGGACGAGGTCCCCGAGGAGGACCGCGAGGCGCTGTGGCAGCTCGCCAACGCCCTCCAGGAGCGCCACGGCGACTGGGACGCGCACCCCGAGGGGCGGGTGCTGCACGTGCACGGCCGCTTCGGCAACACCTTCCGGGTGGCGGCCGAGGGCATCAGCCTCGCGGCCGGGGGTGCCGCGGCGGTGTGCGCGATCTCCTCGCGCGGCGACTACACGCTGCTGGTCGCCTCGGGACGGGAGCTGCTGCGCGCCGAGGAGCGCGCGGGGGTGCCCACGCAGTGGCGCCACTACGACCTGCCCGCGCACCTCGACGCCGCGGCGCTGGCGCAGAACCCGGACGTGGAGCGGCGCTGCCGGCGCCCGCAGCGCTCGCCGCTGGTGCCGCCGGACGGGGCGCTGGCGCTGCTGCGCGAGGCGGGCATCGACGTCTCCGCGCCGCTGGACCGCTGCTCGGCCTGAGCGCCGGGCACCCCGTCAGGCCGCCCCGGGTGCGTGCGGACCCCCGGGGATCCTGGCAGTGCGCCCGCTCGTCCTCGTCGCCCCCACCCGCTACGGTCCTCGGCACAGCTCGACGAGGGTGCGGCGACGCACCTCGCGACGCCCACCGCGCGGGCGCCGGACGAGCGGGCACGGCGGGAGGAGCGCGGATGACGACGCGTCGGCTGCACATCGGGTGCGAGTTCGTGCACCGGGCCACGATGGACACCCCCTCGGTGGTGCAGGTGCGCCCACGCTCCGACCAGCCGGTGACCCTGATCGAGGAGCGCTGGTCCACCGAGCCGGAGCAGTCGCGGCGCTCCTACACCGACCTGTACGGCAACGACTGCCAGCGCCTGGTGATCCCCGAGGGCCGCTCCGCCTTCCGCTACGACGCGGTCGCCGAGGTGCCCGACGCGGTCGAGGACGCCGACGAGGACGCCCCGGAGCTGTTCGCGCAGGACCTGCCCGACGACGTGCTCGTCTACACCCTGCCCAGCCGCTACGTCGTGCCCGACGTGCTCGCCGCCGAGGCGTGGGTGCTCTTCTCGAAGCTGCCGCGCGGCTACACGCGGGTGCGGGCGATCTGCGACCACGTCCACCAGCACCTGCGGTTCCAGTACGGCTCCACGACGTCGTTGTCCACCGCCGCCGACGTGTACGCCAGCGGCTACGGCGTCTGCCGCGACTTCACCCACCTGGCCATCACGTTCTGCCGGGCGCTGAGCATCCCCGCCCGCTACGTCTTCGGCTACCTGCCGGAGATCGAGGTGGACGGCCCGCCGGTCGTGCCGGACTTCGCGGCGTGGATGGAGGTGTGGCTGGGCGACCGGTGGTGGACCTTCGACCCGCGCAACAACGCCCGGCGCAAGGGCCGCGTCCTCATCGGCCGCGGGCGCGACGCCTCCGACGTGGCGATGCTCACCACCTTCGGCGCGCCCGTGCTGGAGTCGATGACCGTGCGGGCGGAGGAAGTCCGGTGATGCTCGCCGCGGCGGTGGCCGCCCCGCTGCTGGACCACCGCGGGCTCGACCTCGAGGGCGCCGAGCGCATCACGTACCGGCTGGAGCAGACGTTCCGCTACGACTACGACGAACCGGTGCAGTCGCTGCGCCAGCGCCTCGTCGTGGTGCCGCCCGAACGGCACGGCGACCTGCACCGGCGCCACCACGCCCTGACCGTGCACGGGGTGGACGCCGCGCCGGTGGAGCGGGTGGAGGCGGGCGGCAACACCGTCGTCGACGTGCACGTCGGCCGGGTCGAGCGGCACGTGGAGTTCCGGCTGACCGCCGTGCTCGAGCGCGTCACCGGCACCGGTACGGCGCAGGTGCCCGCCGACGCCCTGGACGACCCGCGCTGGCGCACCCCGACCGCGCTGACCACCCCGGACGCGGAACTGACCGCGTGGGCGCAGCGGTTGCACCGCACCGGGGAAGCGCCCGCCGGCACCGCGGCCCGGGTGTGCGCGGCGGTGCACGAACGCATGACGTACCGCTTCGGCGTCACCGGCACCCGCACCACCGCCGCGCAGGCGCTGGCCGGCGGGGTCGGCGTGTGCCAGGACTACGCGCACGTCGTGCTCGCGCTGCTGCACGAGCTCGGCGTGCCCGCCCGCTACGTCTCCGGGCACCTGCTCGGCCAGGGCGGCACCCACGCGTGGGTGGAGGCCCTCGTCGCCGACGGGGACGGCGCGGCGGCGCTGCCCTTCGACGCGTGCAACGGCCGCAGCGCCGGGCGCACCTACGTCACCGTCGCCACCGGCCGCGACTACGCCGACGTCGCGCCCACCTCCGGCAGCTACGTCGGCCCGCCCACGGGGCGCCTGCGCAGCACCCGCCGCCTCGGCGTCGTCGACGTGGTCGCCGCCGCGGCCTGAGCGGGACCCGCACCCGAGGAGGAGCCGTGCCCGTCACCCGCACCGTCGGCGACCTGTTCGACCTCGCCCTGCCCGCGCTGGCGCACGGGTGCAACTGCCGCGGCTCGATGGCCGGCGGCATCGCCCTGCAGTTCGAGGCCCGCTGGCCCGAGATGGCGCAGGCGTACCGGCGCCGGTGCCTGGCCGGGAACTTCCGGCTCGGCGACGTGATGCCGTGGCAGGCGCCCGAGGGCGTCGTGGTCTACAACCTCGCCACCCAGGTGGAGACCGGCGCGGACGCCCGGCTGGAGGCGATCGACACGACCGTGCGGGCCGCGCTGGCCGACGCCGAGCACCGCGGGCTGCAGCGGCTGGGCGTGCCGCGCATCGGCGCGGGCATCGGCGGGCTGGCGTGGCCGGACGTGCGCGAGGTGCTGCAGCGCGCCGGGGAGGAGTCCGCGGTGGAGCTCGTCGTGGTCACCCGACCGCGCGGCGCCTGACCCGTCGGGTGCGCGCGTGCACGACCCCGTGCACGCGGTCCGCGGCGGCGCGCACGTCCTCGTGCTCCCACACCCGCAGCACGTGCCAGCCGGCCGCGGTCAACGTGGCGTCGGTGTCGCGGTCGCGGGCGGTGATGCTGCCCAGCTTCACCCGCCACCACTGCGCGTTCGCCTTCGGCGGGGCCGAGTGCACGGGGCAGGAGTGCCAGAAGCAGCCGTCGACGAAGACCGCCACCCGCGCGCCGCGGAAGACGAGGTCCGCGCGGCGGCGGTTCGTACCCGGCGGGGTGGCGTCGGTGAGGTAGCGCAGGCCCCGGCGGTGCAGCTCGCGGCGCAGCGCCAGCTCCGGGGCGGTGTCGCGACGGCCGGTGCGGCGCATGATCGACGCGACGGCGGGGCTGGAGGCGGGCGGCGCGGGACCGGGTTCCTGCCACGCGCTCACCGCAGCACGCTACGGCCACCGCCCGCGCACCGGGCGGGCCGTCCACAGGGGCGACCCGCCGGGGCGCGGTGGTGCGCACCGCGCCCCGGCGGTCGGGAGCTCAGCTGAGCTCGAGGTCCACGTCCACGTCGAGCACCTCGGCCGAGCCCACGGGCAGCCCCGGCGGGGTCAGGGTGCCGATGGCGTCCTCGACGACGGCTCCGGCCGCGAAGGTGGTCGCGTCCTGGAACAGCCCGCCGACGAGCTGGATGGACGTCGGCATGCCGTCGCGGTCGCGCCCCGTCGGCACCGCCAGCGACGGGTGACCGGTGAGGTTGGTGGGGGCCGTGTTCGTGACCATGGTGGTGCCGCGGCCGAGGATGACGTCCTCGGGCTCGGGACGCTCCAGCAGCACGGGCGCGACCTGCGGGGTGGTGGGCATCGCCAGGAGCGTCGCCTCCCCCAGTGCCGCCTCGACCTGCTTCGTCAGGGCGTACCGCAGGTTCTGCGCCTTGGCGTGCATGGTGCCGTGGTACTCGTCCTGCAGGTAGCGACCGGTGAGCAGCCACACCTTGTAGAAGGGGGCGAACTCGTCCGCCTCCAGCTTGCGGGTGAGCGCGAAGGCGTGGGCGCGGTTCTCGTCGACGACGCCGCGGTGGCCGAAGCCGATGCCGTTGGACTGGTTCATCCCCCACGCCAGCGTGCACAGCAGCGCGGTCTCGATGGACCAGGCGTCCTTCCACAACGGGATCGAGACCCGGGTGACCGTGGCGCCGGCCTCCTCGAGGGCGTTCAGAGCGCGCTCGAAGTTCGTCAGCACGTCCGGGTCGCAGGTGCTCGGGTCGACGGCCTCCTCCACCACGGCGATCCTCATCCCCGCCACGCCCCGGTCGAGGGCCTCCACGCAACGCGTCGGCTCGTTGGCGCCGCGCACCCACTGAGGGTCGCGGTCGTCGTGGCCGGTGAGGACGTCGGTGGCGATCGCGGTCGTCCGCACGGTGCGGGCGATGGGGCACACGTAGTCGATGGAGTGGTCCATGTGCGTCACACCGGCCGACGGGATCGCCCCGTGGGTGGCCTTCAGGCTCACCACCCCGTTGAAGGAGGCGGGGATGCGGGCCGAGCCTCCCTGGTCGACGCCCAGGGACAGGTCGACGTGGCCGGAGGCGACCGCTGAACCGGAACCCCCGGAGGACCCGCCGGCCGAGCGGGTGCGGTCGTGCGGGTTGCGGGCCGGGGCGAAGAACGCCGACTCCCCCGTGCCGGAGGAGGAGAAGTCGTCGAGGTTCAGCTTGCCGACGAGGGTGGCGCCGGCGTCCAGCAGCCTCTCCACCGCCACCGCGTCCGAGGTCGGGGTGTAGGGCGCGACGCGGGAGCCGTTGGTCAGGGGCACCCCCGCCACCGCCAGGTTGTCCTTGGCGCCGAAGCGCACGCCGGCGAGCGGGCCGTCCGGTGCGCCGGGCACCAGGCAGCGGCGCACGAACGCGTTGAACGGGTCTTCCTCCGGCGTGGGCCGGCGTCCCGGGTCGCGGCTGGTCCACTTCAGCGGGGCGTGGTCGAAGGGCAGCTCGTCGATGCGGTCGATGGACGACAGCACCCCTTCGAGGACACCGGCGTACATCTCCGCCTCGGCGTCGGTCAGGTGCAGGAACTCGGCGGCGCCGGCGTCCTTGACCTGCTGGGCGGTCGGCCTGCGGAGGAATCCGCGCAGCCGCGTGCTCGTGGGTCCCACGGTGGTCTCCTCTGCTGCGGTCAGGCGAACGGGGTGAAGACGAGCTGCGGCCCCTCCTCCTTGGCCATGGGGACGGCGTACATGGCGTCGATCTGCGCGCGCACGTCCGGGTAGGAGCGCACGATCGCGTCCAGCTCGGCGGGGGTCACGCTCACCCCGGCGGCGGCCAGCAGGACCTCGACGGACGTCCTCGGGTCGGTGGTGGTGCTCACGCGGCGACCTCCAGGGTCATGGCGGGGACGGCGAGGTGGTGGGTGGTCAGGCGCTGGTAGGCGTCGGCGGCCTGGAAGACGGTCGCCTCCTCGAAGGGGCGGCCGGCGATCTGCAGGCCCAGCGGCAGCCCGTCGGAGGTGGAACCCATGGGGATGGACATGGCGGGCAGCCCCACCGCGTTGAAGTACGGGGTGAGGACGGTGGCCATGACGAGGTCGAAGTCCAGGTTCTCCAGCAGCGGGGCGGCGATCGTCGTGGTGGGCGTCAGCAGCAGGTCGACGTCGGTCATGAGCTGCGCGGTCGCCTTGACCGTCGCGCGCCGCACGCGCTGCGCCTGCACGTAGTCGGCGGCGGAGAACAGCGCGCCCTTGACGATCGCCATCCGGGTCGGGGCGCCGTAGTCCGCCCACCGGGCCTGCAGGTCCGCGCGGTGGTAGGCGAACGCCTCCGCGCAGAAGCCGTACGCCGTCGCCGTCATCGCCTCGGCGAAGTTCGGCAGCGCGACCTCCACGACGTCGGCGCCGGCGGCCGCGAGCACGCCGACGGCGGCGCGGAACGCGGCGGCGTTCTCGGGGTCGAACCCCGGGGTGTCCAGCAGGTGGGTGGCCACGCCGAGGCGCAGGCCGGTGACGTCCCCGGTGAGGGCGGCGAGGTAGTCGGGCACGTCGACGTCGGCGGTCGTCGGGTCGGAGGGGTGCGCACCGGCCATGACGCCGAGCATGAGGGCGCAGTCGCGCGCCGAGCGGGCCATCGGCCCGACGTGGTCGTAGGAGAACCCCAGCGGGGTGCACCCGGACTTCGGGACCCGGCCGAACGTCTGCTTCATGCCGCTGATGCCGCACAGCGCGGCGGGGTAGCGCACCGAGCCGCCGGTGTCGGTGCCCAGCCCGCCCAGGAACAACCCGGCGGCCACGCCGTTGCCGGTGCCGGAGCTGGAACCCCCGGTCCAGCGGTCGGTGTCCCACGGGTTGCGCGGGATGGGGAACGGCTTGTCCGGGTCGGGGCAGCCGACCGCGTACTCCATGGTCGTGGTCTTGCCCGTGACGATCCCGCCGGCGGCCTTGAGCCGCGCCACGACGACCGCGTCGCCCTGCTCGCCGAAGGCGGGGTCCATCACCAGGCTCTGCGAGGTGGTCGGGGTCCCCTCGACGGAGAGGATGTCCTTGATGCCCAGCGGGATGCCGGCCAGCGGTCCGGGGTCCTCACCCGCGGCGAGCGCGGCGTCGACCGCGGCGGCCGCTTCGAGCGCCGCCTCGTCGGTGCGGTGCAGGTACACCCCGAGCGTGGCGTCGAGCGCGTCGGCCCGCGCGATGGACGTGCGCACCAGGTCCACGGCGGTGGTGGTGCCGGCGCGCAGGGCGGCGGCGGCGTCGGTGATGGTGAGCAGCTCGGCGGCGGACGTGGCGACGGGGGTCGCGGTGGGGGCGGTCAGGGGCTCGGTGGCGGTCATGCGGGCGCTCCAGCGGTCGAGGGGGCGGTGGCGTGCAGGGGGCCTTCGGCGAGCCTGGCCAGGTGGTGGGTGGTGGCGGCCTGGAAGGCGGAGGCGAGGGCCAGCAGGAGGGGCTCGTCGTGGGGTCGGCCGGCGAGCTGCACGCTCGTGGGCATCCCGTCGACGAGGGGGCCGGGCACCACGAGGGCGGGGCTGCCGGAGTAGTTGAACGGCACGGTCACGCGGCTGGCGACGTCGAGCCAGTCGACGAGCCCGTCGCCGGTGTCGACGAGCATGTCGGCCAGCTTCGGCGGGGTGGTGGTCGCCGCGGGGGTGACGAACGCGTCCAGGCCGGCGGCCGCCATCACGGAGTCCAGCTGCTGCTGGAACACCGACCGGTAGCGCAGCGCCTTGAGGTAGTCCGCGGCGTGCACGTACGGGGTGGCGGCGAGGATGCCGGCGCCCATGGCGTCGCGGTCCTCGATGAGGTGGGCGACGTCGGCGTGCAGCGAGAGCATCTCGGCGTAGATGACGGTCCAGCTCGCCGCGGCGACGACGTCGACCTCCTCCAGGTCGACGTCGACGACCTCCACGCCCGTGCCCGCCAGGTCGGCGAGCGCGGACTCGTAGGCCGCGCCGACGGCCGGGTGCATCCGCTCCTCGAACCAGCCGCGCAGGCGGCCGATGCGGCGGCCGGCGACGCTCGCCCCGATCGCGGCGGCGTGCGCGGGCACCGGGCGCGCGGAGCTCGTGGGGTCCCCGGCGCTGGCGCCGCTGACGACGTCCATCACCAGGGCGGCGTCGGCGGCCGAGCGCGTCATCGGCCCGGCGTGGTCCATCGTCCAGGACATCCCCATCACCCCGTCGCGCGGGACGCGGCCGTAGGTGGGCTTCAGGCCGGTCAGGCCGCAGTAGCTGCTCGGGATGCGGATCGAGCCGCCGGTGTCGGTGCCGATGGCCAGCGGCACCACGCGGGCGGCGACGGCGGAACCGGACCCGGACGACGAGCCGCCCGTGGTGCGCTCGACGTCCCAGGGGTTGCGGCACGGGCCGAAGGTGCGGTTCTGCGCGCCGCCGCACGCGAACTCGAAGGTGTGCAGCTTGGCGAGCAGCACCCCGCCCGCCTCGCGCAGCCGGGCGGCGAGCGTGGCGTCGGTCGTGGGCACGTGCTCGGCGTACAGGGCGGAGCCGCCAGTGGTGCGGACCCCGGCGGTGGCGACGATGTCCTTCAGCCCGTACGGCACCCCCTCCAGCGGGCGTGCGGTACCGGCGGCCCAGCGCTCGGCGCTGCGCCGGGCGCCGGCCAGGGCGTCCTCCTCCAGCAGGGTGAGGACGGCGTTGAGGACGGGGTCCACGGCGGCGACGCGGTCCAGGCAGTCCTGCACGGCCTCCACGGGCGAGGCCTCACCGGCCGCGTACAGGGCGAGCAGCTCGGTGGCGGTCAGGTCGGCGAGGCTCACGCGCGCGCCTCCCCCGTCGCGTCGAGCCAGCGCAGCGCGTGCGCGGGCTCGATGACGTCCCCGACGTAGGCGAGCGGCTTGGCGCGCAGCGCGAGCAGCGCGGGCCGCATCGCCAGGGCCTGCGCCAGGCCGGCGGCGCGGCGCTCGTCGGTCCAGTCCAGCCCCTGGTCGGCGGCCATCGCGTCGACGAGGGCGCGGTCCGGGAGGGGACCGGGTGTGTCGGGTGCGCTGTGCGTGGTCATGGCAGTGCCTCCTCCGGTGTGGTTCCTGCGGTGCGTGGTGCGGTGCGCGGGACGAGGTGGACGGCGGGGGTCGGGGTGTGCGGGGTCGGCCGGCGCGGCACCGCCAGCGCCAGGACGCCGGTGGCGACCAGCGGTGCGCTCCACCAGGCCAGGGCCGCGGCGGGACCGGCGAGCGCCAGGAGGCCGGCGGCGAGGGCGCCGAGCAGCAGCCCGGTGTCGCACGCGATGCGGTACCAGCCGAACGCGGTCTCCAGGTGCTGGGCGCTGTCGAGGACGAGCGCCGCGGGGAGCACCCAGGTCGAGCCGACGGTCGCACCGAGCGCGGCGCAGCCGAGCACGAACGCCGGGGTGGTGCTGCCCAGGCCGATGAGGCCGACGCAGACCACCCCCCAGGCGCAGGACAGCGCCATGGCGAGGCGCCGGTCCAGCCGCGCCGGCAGCCGGGAGGCGGCCAGCATCGCCAGGACGTCGGCCACCCCCAGGGCGGTGAGCGCCAGCAGGAGCGTGCCCGTGCCCAGGCCGTCGCCGACGCCGACGAGCGGGACGACGGTCACGGCCAGCCCGCTGCGGGTGGCCTGGCCGGCGCCGCTGAGCAGCAGCAGCCGCCGCGACGGGCGGGGGCCGCGCCGCTCCGGCAGACCCAGCCGGGGCCGGTGCGGGGCGCGCTCACCGCGCACCGCCGCCGCGGCCAGGACCGCCGCGGCGGTGGCGACCGCGGCGGCCGCGGTGAACGTGGCGGTCACGAGGTCGCCGCCGGGCACGGCCACGGCCAGGGCGGCGACCGGCCCCGCGGCGATCCCGGCGAACCACGCCGACTGGAAGGAGCCGAACCCGGCGCCCCCGCCGGCCCGGCCGCCGCGGGAGGTCAGCGCGTACCCGGCCGCCCCGGTGAGCAGGCCGACACCGACTCCCTGCAGGGCGCGGCCGGCCACCAGCGCCGGGTAGGCCGCCAGGGCGGCCAGGGCGGCGCCCGCCGCGCACAGGGCCAGCGAGGCGGTCACGGTGCGGCGCAGCGGCAGCCGGGGGGTCCAGCGGCTCCCCAGGAGGCCGAGCACGACCACCGGCACCTGCAGGGCCGCGACCGCCGCACCGGCGCCGAAGGCGGTGGCGCCGAGGTCGACGGCCAGCACCGGGACGAGCGGGCCGGTCAGGCCCAGGGCAAGGCCCGACCCGGCGGTGACGACCAGCAGGGGGGTGCGCCGCTGCGCCGCGGAGCTCACTCGACCGACACGTCGGTGACGTCGACGAACCAGGACTGCGGTTCCACGAAGCCCTCGACGTCCGCGGCGAGCACGCGCGGGTTGCGGTCGTTGACGACGAACAGCCAGGGCGCCTGCTCGGTGATGACGGCCGACGCCTGCGCGTACAGGTCGCTGCGGCCCGCCTCGTCGAGGGTCTCCTTGGCCTGCTGGAACAGCGCCTCGACCTGCGGGTCGTGCCAGCCGGTGACGTTGGTGACGCCGGTGCCCAGCCAGTTGTTCCAGAAACCCTCCTGCTGGAACGACAGGCTGATGTTGATGGCGCTGGCGCCCCCGGGGATGTTGCCGACGAAGTAGTCGGTGAGCATGGAGGCCCACTCGATGGGCTGCAGCTCGACCTCGATGCCCACGGCCGCCAGGTCGCGCTGCAGGGCCTCGTTCATCGGCCCGGGGATCATGTTGCCGGACCCGCTCGTCGGGTACGACAGGGTGGCGCTGACGCCACCGGCGTACCCGGCCTCGGCGAGCAGCTGCCTGGCCCTGTCGGGGTCGTAGCCGTACAGGTCGTTCTCGGGGCGGTAGGCGGCGTTCGCCTTCGGGCACACTTGCAGGGCGGGTTCGGCGGTGCCCTGCAGGACGTTGTCGCACAGCGACTGCCGATCGATGGCGTAGTTCGCCGCCTGCCGGACGCGCACGTCGTCCCAGGGGGCCTGCGTGGTGTCGAAGCACCAGGGCCACACGTGGTCGTAGCTGTTCGTCTCGACCTGGAAGCCCGCCTGCTCCAGCGAGGGGACGTCGTCCGGCGGGGGGACCTCGATCCAGTTGACCTCGCCGGAGCGCAGCGCCGCGACGCGGGTGGTCGTGTCCGGGATGGGCCGGAGGATGAGCGTGCCCACCGCCGGCGCACCGCCCCAGTAGTCGGGGTTGGCCGCCAGCTGCAGGCTCTGGCCCCGCTCGACGCTGACGAACGTGAACGGGCCCGTGCCGACGGGCTCCTGACCGAACCCGTCGTTGCCGGCCTCCCGGATCGCGGTGGGTGAGCCCATGTACACGGTGGTGAGGTCGGAGGGCAGGTAGGCCCAGGGGCCCGCGCAGTCGATGCGCAGCGTGAACTCGTCGACGGCCGTGGCGGAGGCGATGCCTGCGATGGACAGCCCCGCCTGGCCGTTGAGCTCCTGGTAGAAGAACTCGAACGACGGGTCGGTGTAGCGGCGCAGGTTGAACACGGCGGCGTCGGCGTTCCACGGGGTGCCGTCGTGGAAGCTCACCCCCTGGCGCAGCGTGAACGTCCAGGAGTCGCCGGTCCCGTTGGGCTCCCAGCTCTCCGCGAGCCCGGGCACCACCGGGGGGATGATGCTGCCGTCGGTGAGGTCGAAGCGCGTGAGGCCGTCGTAGAGCTGGTTGGCGACGAAGCGCAGGCCTTCGTAGCCCTCGTTCTGCGCCATGCCCGTGTCCAGCAGGGGGATGTCGCTGGCCGTCATGCCGATGACGAGCGAGCCCGCCTCCCCGCCGCCGTCGCCGCCCTCGCTGGCCGCGCCCGGGGCGGAGCAGGCGGCGGCGAGGGTGCTGAAGCCGGCGAGGGAGGCGAGCAGGACGGTGCGGCGGGTGGTCCCCGCCGCGGCGGGGTCCGGGAGCGGGGTGGGCGGCGCGGTGTGGGCCACGGGTGTTCCTCTCTGGCGCTGAGCGGGCGCTCAGGCCGGGGACGGAGCGGCGAGGGCGGGGCGGGAGGAGAGGTTCAGGTGGCAGGCGGCCAGCGAACCGGCCGGGGTCACCGCCAGCAGGGGGCGTTCGACGGCGCAGGTGTCCATCACCCACGGGCACCGGGTGCGGAAGGTGCACCCGGAGGGCGGGTCGGCCGGGTTGGGCGGCTCCCCGGTCAGGACGATCCGCTCGCCGGGGGCGCCGGGGGCGGACGAGAGCAGCGCCCTGGTGTACGGGTGAGCGGGGTCGCGGTAGAGGGAACCGGCGCTGGCCTGCTCCACGACGCGCCCGAGGTACATCACGAGCACGCGGTCGCTGATGTGCTCGACGACGGACAGGTCGTGCGAGATGAACAGGTAGGAGACGCCGAGGTCCGCCTGCAGCCCGGCGAGCAGGTTGAGCACCTGCGCCTGCACGGACTTGTCCAGCGCGGAGACCGCCTCGTCGCAGACGACGAGGTCGGGCCCGGTGACCAGGGCCCGGGCGATCGCCGCCCGCTGCAGCTGCCCGCCGGACAGCTCGTGCGGGTAGGAGTCGCCCTGCTCGGCCCGCAGGCCGCAGCGCACGAGCATGTCGTCGACGGTGGAGCGCCAGGTGCGGCGGGCGACGCCGTGCGCGCGCAGGTTGAACTCCAGGGAGGAGCGGACGGTCAGCCGGGGGTTGAACGACGTCTGCGGGTTCTGCGGGACCAGCTGCAGGCGGCGGCGCACCTCCTTCAGCTCCCGGCCCCGGGCGCGCAGCACGTCGGTGCCCGCGAACGTCACCGCCCCCCGGTCCGGCTGCAGCAGCCGCAGCACCATCTTGGCGGTGGTGGACTTCCCGCACCCGGACTCCCCCACCACCCCCAGCGTCTCGCCACGGGCGAGGGTGAAGCTGACGTCGTCGGCGGCGCGGGTGCCGTTGGGGAACGTCTTGGCCAGGTCGACGACGTCGAGGAGCTTCTCCCCCGCCGCGCCCGGCGCGCCGGCGCGGCTCACGCGGCCACCCCCGGGTTCGCGACCGGGCAGGCGGCCCGGTGCCCCTCGGCCACCGGCAGCAGGGCGGGGGCCTGCGCCCGGCAGGAGGGCTGGGCGAGCGCGCACCGCTCGGCGAAGGAGCAGCCGTCGAACCGCGCGCCGGCGACGGGCGGGGAACCGGGGATCGCCTTCAGGTGCCCGCGCACGCTCGTGGGCCGGGGGACGGCGTCGAGCAGGGCCTGCGTGTAGGGGTGCCGGGGGTTCTCCAGGACCTCCCGGGCCGGCCCCTCCTCCACGACGGAGCCGGCGTACATCACCGCCACCCGGTCGGCCACGTCGGCGGCGACCGACACGTCGTGGGTGACCAGCAGCAGGGCGGTCCCCAGCCGCTCGCGCAGATCGCCGAACAGGTCGAGGATCTGGGACTGCACCGTGACGTCGAGGGCCGTGGTGGGCTCGTCGGCCAGCAGCACGACGGGGTCGCAGGCGACGGCGATCGCGATCGCGACGCGCTGGCGCATGCCGCCGGAGAGCTCGTGCGGGTGCGAACCGGCCACTCGCGCGGGCCCGGGGATGCCCACCAGGGCGAGCAGCTCCAGCGCCCGGGCGCGGGCGGCCCTGCGGTCGGCGGCCACGCCGTGCAGGCGCAGGACCTGCTCGAGCTGCCGGCCCACCGGGCGCAGCGGGTCCAGGGAACCGTTGGGGTCCTGCGGGACCATGGCCAGGGTCCGCCCGCGCACGGCGCGCACGGCCGCGGCGTCCAGGCTCATCAGGTCCTGCTCGCCGAGCACCACGCTGCCGGAGTGCCGGGCGGAGGACCCGTACAGCCGCAGGATCGAGCGGATCGTCACCGACTTGCCGCTGCCGCTCTCCCCGAGCAGGACCAGCGACTCACCGGGGGCGACGTCCAGGTCGACGCCGCGCACGGCCAGGACCTGCCGGCCGCCTCGCTCGAACGTAGTGGTCAGGCCGCTGACCCGCAGAGCCGGGCGGGTGGTGGCCGCCGGTGCGCCGCCGCGGGCGGGCCCGGGGACCCCGAGGGTGCCGGGGGTCTCGGGAGTCTCGGTGGGGCTGCTCACGAGGCGTCCGTCCTCACGTTGAAGTAGTCGCGCAGGCCGTCGCCGAGGACGTTGAACGCCACGGAGACGACGAGGATCGCGACGGCGGGCACGAGCAGGAGCAGGGGCGCGGTGAAGAGGTACTGCTGCATCTCGCTGACCATGACGCCCCACTCGGCGGTCGGCGGGGAGACGCCGAGGCCGAGGTAGCTCAGCCCGGCCGCGTAGACGATGGACAGGCCGACCAGCGCGGTGGCGTAGACGGCGACGGCGGGCGCCACGTTCGGCAGGACCTGCCGCAGGGCGATCGACACCCGGCCCGCTCCGGAGACCTGGGCCGCTGCCATGAAGTCGGCGGACTTGATGCGCACCGCCTCGGACTCGGTGACCCGCGCGACCGGGGGCACGAGGATGACGGCCAGCGCGATGATCGCGTTGCTGATGCCCGACCCGAGCGCGGCGGCGATGGCGATGGCCAGCAGCACCGCGGGGAAGGCGTACAGCACGTCGAGCGCCCGCATCACGAGCGTGTGCACCCTCGGGTGGCCGAGGGCGGCGACGAGGCCGAGGAGGACGCCGACGGCGGAGGCGAACACCACCGGCAGCAGGCCGGCGAGCAGGGACGGCCGCGCGCCGTGCAGCAGGCGGGCGAGGACGTCGCGGCCCTGCCCGTCGGTGCCGAGGACGTGCCCCGGGGAACCGATCGGCTGCAGCCGGGCCGCGAGGTCGCCCTCGAGCGGTCCGTACGGCGAGATCAGGGGGGCGAGCAGGGTGAGCGCCGCGACGGCGGCGAGCACGGCGGCCGCCGCCAGGGCCGGTGCCGGGAGCCGGCGCGCGCGCCGGGCGGTGCGCGGCCGGCTCACCGCGGCCGGGGCGAGCACGGGTGCTTGGGTGGTCATCGTTCCTCCTGGCGGTGGGCGGCAGGCGGGTCGTCGGTGGTCCCCGGCCGGTTCCGGGCAGGGCGCACCGCCCGGTCCGGTGGGCCGGTGCGAGGGGTGCGGGGGGTGGGGTGCCGGCGGGTGGGCGGCTGGGCGCTAGGCGCGGACGCGGGGGTCGATGAGGCTGTGCAGCAGGTCGACCACGACGTTGATCAGGACGAAGGCGAGCGCGGCCACCATCACGCCGGACTGGATGACGGCCAGGTCGCGCTTGGAGATGGAGTCGAACACGAGCTGCCCCAGGCCCGGCCAGGAGAACACCGTCTCGACGAACACGACGCCGCCGAGCAGGTAACCGACCTGCAGGCCCGCCACCGTCAGCAGGGTGGGGGTGGTGTTGTGGAAGGCGTGCCACAGGATGCGGCGCTCGCTGAGACCCCGGGCGCGGTAGGAGTCGATGAACTCCATGCTCATCACGTCCAGGACGGTCGAGCGGAACATCCGGGCGATGATCCCGGCGGGCACCAGGGCCGCCGTGATCCCGGGGAGGACGAGGTGCCAGAGCAGGTCGCCCCACGTGCCCCCGCCGATCGCGGAGTACATCCCCGAGACGGGGAACCAGCCGGCGCCGTTGGCGAGCACGATGATGAGCAGCAGGCCGATGGTGTACTGGGGGGTAGAGATGCTGAACAGCGCCACGGCGTTGCTGACGGTCGCCGCGATCCTCCCCCGGCGCAGCGCTGCGACCGCACCGAGCACCAGGCCCAGGACGACGGCCAGCACGGCGGAGAACGCGGTCAGCCACAGCGTGTTGACGAAGGCGTCGGTGACCAGGCCCAGGACGGGGCGCTGCTGGGCGATGGACTGGCCGAGGTCGCCCTGCAGCATCGCGACGAGCCAGCTCAGGTACTGCACCGGCAGCGGCTGGTCCAGGCCGAGACGCGCCGTGAGCGCCTGCCGGGCCTCGGGAGTGCTCGTGGGCCCCAGCATGCTCGCCACCGGGTCACCGGGGATGATCTTGATGGTGGTGAATATGACGAGCGAGACGCCGAGCAGGATCGGCACGCTCAGCAGTAGTCGTCGTGCGAGGAACTTCGTCACTGTCGACTCCTCTTCCTGGGCATGCGGGAGACCAGAGCGAGCTTGTCGCTGCGCAACCGACCGAAACCCATCTCGACGGGCCTGCCGGAACCGTCCAGGCTGATGCGGCGGAACAGCATCACGGCGCGGCCGGCGGGCAGCCCCAGGCGGAGTGCCGTGGGTCCGTCCGCGTTGACCGCCTCGAACGCGATCTCGGCGCTCCCCAGGTCCACGCCCGAGTTCTCCATGTGCTGGTAGTAGTCACCGGTGAACGCGGCACCCTGCAGGCCCTGCGCGTCGGACTCCCGGACGTAGCTGGAGGCGATGTGGTAGATCGCGCCGTCCACGTGCATCTCGACGTCCAGGTGACGCACCAGTTCGGTGGTGGGGATCTGCAGGCCGGCGGCGATGGGCCCCGGAGCAGGCATCACGTCGACGACGGAGATGCGACCGGTCACCGTGCGCTCGCGCCGGTAGTGCCGGCCGATGTCCGCGCTGAGCGTGTCCAGCGGGTGCATGGCCTGCCGGTCGACCAGGTAGGTGCCCGTCCCCTGCCGACGCTCCACCAGGCCCTCGGTGCGCAGCATGTGCAGCGCCCCGCGCACGACGCTGCGGGTGGTGCCGTACTCGAGCATGAGGTCGTGCTCACCGGGGAGCACGGAGCCGGCGTCGAAGCGGCCACGACGGATGTCCTCCCGGAGCAGGTCCCGGACCAGGACCACGCGGGGGTCCGTGAGGGGTTGCGGTACCGCGGGTACCGCCGTCGCGATGGGCATGCCTGAACGTTGACCGGCCGCAGTTTCGATCGAATGTCTCGTCCGTGACGGGGAAGTTACGCCGTTCAACGACCACGAGAACCGCCTCTGACCTGCGGCGATGCAGCACAGCGGCGCCGATCGGCCGAAAACTCACCGGGTGCGCGAGGGCTGCGCGCCGGCCGGTCACCGGCGGAGCGGTTCACCCGGCCGGGTGACCGGCGTTCAGGCTCGTGCCGCAGCGCGCCGAGGGGACGACGTGGTCCTCCGAGTCTCCGTGCGCGCCGCCGGCTCCGGCGCCGCCGAGCAGGCGCGTCGGCACGCCGCGCGCGCCGAGGAGCTGCGCCGCGAGCTGGCCCGGGTCGAGCGCGAGCAGCGCAACTGGGAGCTGGGCGCGCAGGGCGAGCGGCTCGTCGCCGAGACCCTGACGGTGCTGGAGGCGTACGGCTGGACGCTGCTGCACGACGTGCGCTGGCCCGGGCGCGCCCGAGCCAACATCGACCACGTCGCGATCGGCCCCGGCGGGGTCGTGGTGCTCGACAGCAAGAACTGGAGCGGGGAGGTCTCGCTGCGCGCCGACGGGCTGCGCGTGGGGGGCCGCTCGATGGCGCGGGAGCTGACCGGGGTGGGCGAGGCCACGGCGGCCGTCGCCGCGCTCGTGCCCGCCCGGCACCGCCGGCACGTGCTGGGCGTGCTGTGCCTGGTGCACCAGCCGGTCCGGGCCGGGGAGGTCGGCGCGGTCACCGTCGTCGGCCGTGACGGCGTGGCCGGCCTGCTGCGGGCGCTGCCGGCGGTGCTGGGCCCGCGCGACGTCGAGCGCGTCGCCGGCGACCTCGCCGCGGCGCTGGCGGTCCCGGCCGGGGACGAGGAGGCGGTCACGGGCTCGGTGCCCGTCCCGCGGGGGCCGGCGCGTCAGCCGGCGCGAGCGTCCCGGCGTCAGCCGGCGCGGACGCGGCGCACCCGGCCGGTGCGGCGGCGCCAGCGCCGCGCGCCGGGGCCGCTGCGCGCGGCGCTGGCCGTGCTGCTCGTGCTCACCGCCGTGCTCGTGGTGCACGGCTGCGCGAGCGCCCTCGCGCAGCCGGGGGTGCTCCCGGCGGTGGTCCCGGGAGCGGCCACCGCGGCCTGCGCGGTGGCCGGGGACGTCAGAGCTTGTTGAGCTTGGTGCCGCTGACCGAGAGCACCTCGCCGGAGGAGAAGCGCACGGTGATCCACTCCTCCGTCTCGGCGGACAGGACCGTGCCGAGGCCGTAGCGGTCGTGGGTGACGCGGTCGTCGGGGGCGAACTGCTCGGCCGGCGGACGCGGCGGTGCGGGCTGGAACGGGCTCGTCGGGAGGTGACGCCGGGTCGCACTCGCACGGGGGGTCATGCCTCGAGTGTCCTCCACGCGGGCGCTCCTGAGAACCACAGCGGCGCCGGACACCCGAACGGCCCCCTGAGCGGCTCCCTCGACCGGCTCCTCGGGCCGGCTGCCGGTGCCGGCTCCTCAGGCCGCTTCGGCCGCCGCGCGCACCACCCGCAGCCGCCAGGCACCGTCCTCGCGCCGCACGTCCGCCAGCACCAGCGAGCGCGCGCCGGCGGCCGCGTCGAGCGTGGCCACCGCCAGCACGCTGCCGCGCGGTGCGCGCACCGCCAGCACCACCGCGCCGACGTCGGCGAACGTCACCCCGTGCGGCAGGTGGGCGCTGACGACCACCCGCGCCACGTCGGGTCCGGCGGCGTCCAGGTGCAGCCACACCTCCGCCTCCCCGCTGGTGTCCACGTCGACGACGACGGTGCCGTCCAGGGAGGCGCGCGTGCCGCGCAGCGCCGCGCCCAGCGGCAGGCCCAGGGCGTCGAAGCGCTGCACGACGACGTCGACGGGCAGCGCGGCGCGCGCCCAGCGCAGGTCCAGCAGCCAGGGGCGGTCGCTGCGCGGCAGGTCCAGCACGGCGCCGCCGACGAGGACCGCGGGCGCTGCGGGCGCTGCGGGCACGGCGGCGGGCGCGACCACCGGCGCGGGGGCGCTTCCCGGGCGCGCCGGGCGGGTGCCGCGCGGGGCGGACAGGTCCAGCACCGTCAGGCCCAGCTCGCGCGCCAGGCGCCAGCGCGGGTCGGCCTCGGCGCCGGGCAGCGCGACCACGTCGGTGGTGCCGGCGCTCAGCTGCACCGCGGCGATGCCGCCGCGGGCGGCGACCAGGGCCCGCACGGCGGCGGCCTCGTCGTGGGAGCCGCCGAGCACGAGGACCTGCCGGCCGGCCAGCGGGCCGGGCGCGGTGGGCGCCA
Source organism: Kineococcus gypseus (assembly GCF_050871305.1). Taxonomy (NCBI): domain Bacteria; kingdom Bacillati; phylum Actinomycetota; class Actinomycetes; order Kineosporiales; family Kineosporiaceae; genus Kineococcus; species Kineococcus gypseus. The sequence continues at coordinate 127,712 of NZ_JBJLRD010000003.1, forward strand.
CGGGAGCGGCGGCCGCCGGCACCGGGAAGCCGGTGCGGCGCGGGGATCGCGGGCGCGGCGGCGGTGGCTCGGCCGAGCAGCGCGTCAGCGGCAGGTCCAGGTCGCAGGCGGCGGCGGTGCGCAGCGCGTGCCGCAGCACCTCCACCAGCACGCGGGTGTCGTCCTCGGCGTCGTGGGCGCGCAGCTGCTCCACGCGCCAGTGCGCGGCCAGGGTGGCCAGCTTCAGGTCGGCCACCGGCAGGTCCAGGCGCTTGGCGAGGTTGCGGGTGCACAGGCGCTGCTCCACGTCCAGCGCCACCCCGGCGCGACGCATCTCGGCGGCCACGAAACCCCAGTCGAAGACGGCGTTGTGGGCGACGAAGACGCGCCCGGCCAGCAGACCGGCCAGCTCGGCGGCCACGTCGGCGAAGAGGGGCGCGCCGGCCAGGCGCTCGGCGGTGATGCCGTGCACGTGCACCGGGCCCGGGTCGCGCTCGGGGTCCACCAGCGTGGACCAGGACGACTCCACCGCGCCGTGCTCGTCGAGCAGGGTGACGGCGACCTGCACGATGCGGTCGCGGCCCGCGGAGAAGCCCGTGGTCTCCACGTCCAGGGCGGCGTAGCGGTACGGGTACCGCGCACCGAACGACGCCGGCTCCTGCCTGCCCTCGGGGAGGACGGGTCCGGGGTGCAGCGACGTCATGGTGGATCTCCTAGCGTGGGGAAGTACCACGACGGTGCCACGCCGCTCGGACACCCGGCGGGCAGCGACACGGCCCGTCCTCGATCCGTCACCGCCGCACGACCCCTGCCGTGACGTAGCGTCCACCGGTGAGCACGCACGGAGACGCACCGCCGGCCGGCCCGCCGGACCCGCTGGAGGTCGGCGCGCGCGTCGCCGAGCTGCTCGCCACGGGCCGCCGCGCCTCCACCTACAAGATCGCCGTGCTCACCGCGCTCGTGCAGCACTGCCTGGAGCACCCCGCCGCGCCCGGCGCGGCGCTGCGCGTGCCGATCGAGGACCTCGCCGAGCGCGTCGTCGAGCTGTACTGGCCGCAGGTGCGCCCCTTCGCCCGCGCCGGCGTGCTGCGCCAGAACGAGCAGGACGGGCGCTCGCTGCCCGACGCGGTGCGCGAGCTGCGCACCGCCGCCGAGGCCGCCGGGCTGAGCACCCCCGCGCAGCTGCGCGCCGCCGATCCGGCCCGATCCGCCCACGCGCGGCGCGAGATCGCCCGCACGCTCGCCCAGCAGCCGCTCTTCGCGCTGCAGCGCACCGGCACCACCGCACCGGGCACGCCGTTCCTCTACGACGACACCTGGCTGCGCAGGAAGGTCACCGTCGCCGAGCTCGACGCGCACGACTGGAGCATCGAGCTGCGCCCCGGCATCGCCGCCGCGCTCGTGCGCGTGGCCGGGCTGCTGCAGCCGGTGCTGCAGCAGTGGTGGGTGGACGACGTGCGCCGCATGAACGCCACCGAGCTCGACGACCCCGGCCTGCACGGCTTCCTCTTCGGCGCCGACCGCACCGACCTCACCCCCGTGCGCCGTCCCCTCGCCGACCTGCAGCGCGGCCGCTGCTTCTACTGCGGCGAGCGCCTGCGCGAGGCGGTGCACGTCGACCACGTGCTGCCGTGGTCGCGGGTGGCGGTCGACGGGCTGGTCAACCTCGTCGCCGCCGACGCCCGCTGCAACCTCGCCAAGTCCGCGACCCTGCCCGCCGTCGAGCACGTCGAACGCGCCCTGCAGCGCGACGACCTGGATGCCCTGGCCGGCCCGCTGCGCTGGCCGCTGGAGCGCGAGCGCGTCACCGGCGCCGCGGCGAGCCTGTACGGCACCAGCCCCGCCGGCACGCCGCTGTGGCGCGCGCCCGGGGTGTTCGACCTGCTGCGCCCCGGCGACGGCGCCCGCTTCGCCGCCTGAACGGGGTTTCCCACAGCCGGACGGGTGACGCCCGCGCGCACCGGTGCGCACGCCCTACCGTCCCCGCGTGCACCGCCTCGCCCGCTCCGCCCTCGCCGTCACCACGACCGCCGCGGCGCTCGCCGGCCTCGGGGCGTGCGGTGCCGATGCACCCGCCGGCACGCCGGTGGACACACCGAGCGCGCCCGCTCCCGTGGAGACCGTGGCCGCCGCGCCCGTCCCCGCAGCGGCGACGCCGGTCGCCGAGCCTTCTGTCGCGGTGACGCCCACACCGCCGGATCGGCCGACGCTCCCGGCGGCCGCGTTCACCGAGGACGACGCCATCGCGTTCGCAGGGCACTACCTGAGGGTTTTGACGCATGCACGTGCTACTGGGGACTCGAATGCCGTACGTGAGATCAGCGAACCGGATTGCCACGCCTGTGACTACGACGCGAGGTTGATCGACGCAGCAGTGGAGCAAGGGATCACCTTCGAGAACGACCGCATGAGTTTTCGGTCAGCTCGCATAGAGGCTTGGGATACTGAGCAAAAAGCAGTGGAAATTATGCTGGAGATGCATGCAACTGCTAGTCAACTCGTCAACGCAGACGGATCCATCCACCAAGAGACACCGGAGACGAATTTCTCAGGACTGATGCAGTTGAAGTACCATGACGCTCGCTGGTGGGTATGGGAGATGCCCAGTTGAGGCTTCGCTTCTCTATTGCGCTCGTGGCGGTAACCTCAGCTCTAGTAATTCCTAGTTCTGGACTTGCGCAGGCAAACTCTGCGCAGAGATGGAGCGCTACCGCAGATGAGGATATTGCCGTCAGTGGCCAGCGGAGGAACCCTGGCAAGACGATTAGGAAGCCTGAATCTAGCGAAAGTTCCTCCGCTCCCACCCGCGAGTACATCCTCACCTCTCCCTGCGCTCGTCCCGACGATCCGCGGGGTGGCGCCGACGCCGCCTGCGGCGCGGCCCTCCTGTGCGACCCCGGCGAAACCCTGCTGACGAGCTGGAGCCGTGCCGTGGGCGCCGTCCCGTGGCAGCGCGGCGCGAGCTCGTGCCGGGCCGCGACGACCACGGCGGGTCAGCCGGTGGTCCTTCCGACCATCACCGTGGAGGACGTGCGCCGCGTCGGGCTGCCCGCGTCCACGGCGAACGTGCAGCCGGCGGGCGGGGAGGTGGTGCTCAACGTCCCGGTGAACGTGTTCGCGCAGGCGGAGGCGGTGACGCGCCAGACGCAGGTGCTGGGGTTCCCGGTGACGATCCGCGCGACGCCGCAGTCGTTCACGTGGACGTTCGGCGACGGCGCCTCCCTGGGCCCGACGACGGACGCCGGTGCGCCCTACCCGGCGATGACGACGACGCACACGTACACCCGCCCGGGCACGTACCCGGTGGTCCTGACGACCACCTACTCGGCGGAGTACGCCGTGGCGGGGCTGCCCTTCCAGCCCGTGCAGGGCACGGTGGACGTCGCCTCGCCGGCCGTGACGCTGACGGCGCGCTCCGGCACCACCGTCCTCACGCGCTGACCCGCGGGCTCGGCCCCGCCCGGCGCACCGCTGTTACGGTTCCCGCAGGTTCCAGCGCACCCGGTGGGAAGGCGAGCACTCCGTGAAGCTGTGCGTCCTCGGCGGTGCGGGGTTCCGCACCCCCTTCGTGCACCAGGCGCTGCTGCGCGACACCGGCTCCCCCCGCGTGGACGAGCTGGTGCTGCACGACGTCGACCCGGTGCGGCTCGACGGCGTCGCGCGCGTGCTGGCGGAGCTCTCGCGCGGCTTCCTCGACGCGCCGCGGGTGAGCACCACCACGGACCTCGTCGAGGCGCTGGAGGGCAGCGACTTCGTCTTCGCGGCCGTGCGCATCGGCGGCCTGGAGGGGCGCTGCCGCGACGAGCGCGTCGCCCTGGACCTGGGTGTGCTGGGGCAGGAGACCACCGGCCCCGGGGGGATCGCATACGCCCTGCGCACGGTGCCGTTCATGCTCCGCGTGGCCGAGCTGGTGCGCCGCCACGCCCCGGGGGCGCACGTGCTGAACTTCACCAACCCCGCCGGCATCGTCACCGAGGCTATGCAGCAGGTCCTGGGTGAGCGGGTGGTCGGCATCTGCGACACCCCCTCCGGGTTCGGGCGCCGCGCCGCGGACCTGCTCGGGCTGGACCCGGCGCGGGTGCGGATGGACTACGTGGGCCTGAACCACCTGGGCTGGACGCGCCGGCTGCTGCACGAGGGCACCGACGTGCTGCCGTGCCTGCTGGCCGACGACGCGGCCCTGGCCGAGCTGGAGGAGGGCCTCGTCTTCGGCGCGGACTGGTTGCGCACCCTGGGCTCGGTGCCCAACGAGTACCTGCACTACTACTACGCCAACCATGAGGCGGTGCACAGCGCGCTGACTGCGGAGGAGACCCGCGGGGAGTTCCTGCGGCGCACGCAGGGGGCGTTCTGGGAGGAGCTGGCGCGCACCCGCGAGGGTGCGGCGGACCTGTGGCGGGCCACCGTCAGCGCGCGCAGCGCCAGCTACATGGCCGAGGCGAAGGGCGGGCGGCAGGGCGCCCCCGCCCACGCCGGGCAGCCCGAGCTGGACCCGGCCCAGCAGGGCTACGCGGGCGTGGCGCTGGCCGTCATGGCGGCGATCAGCCGCGACGAGCGCTCCACGGTGGTGCTCAACGTGCGCAACGGCGCCACGATCGCCGGCCTGCCGGCCGACGCCGTCGTGGAGGTGCCCGCGACGGTGGACGCCAACGGGGTGCAGGCGCTGAGCACCGCGGCGCCCGACCTGCACCAGCTCGGCCTCATGCAGCAGGTCAAGGCCGTCGAGCGCCACGCCATCGCCGCGGCCGTGCACGGAGACCGCACCGAGGCGCTGAAGGCGTTCGCCCTGCACCCGCTGGTGGGCTCGACCACCGTGGCCCGTCGGCTCCTCGACGGCTACGTCGCGCAGGTGCCCGAGGTGGCGGCCGTCTTCGACCGCTGATCCGCCGGGCACTGAACCGCCGGGACCCTCAGCCGGCGGGGGTGGCCGACATCTCCGCGTCGTCGTACGCGCCGGCGGCCCGCTCGGCGCGGGCGCCGAGGTGCTCCAGACCCGCCGCGGCGTCACGAGCGGCTTGCGCCAGCGTGGCGAGGAAGGCGTGCGCGGCCACGGCCGCGCGCCCGCAGCACCAGGCGTCGACCGCGCCGGCCTGCGCGTCGAGGAACGCGCGCTGCTCCCCCGCCAGGCAGGCGCCCTCGCGCAACCGCCCGGCCACGGCCGTCAGCTCCCCGGTGCTCACCGCGTACCGCACAGCTCAGCCCTCGCCCGTCCACGGGAAGGTGCGCCGGCGCCACAGCAGCCGTTCGACCCAGCCGTGCGCGTCTCCCGGCACGGCGGCGGCCCCCGCCGCCTCGAGGACGGCGTGCAGCTGCGTCGCCTCGCGCCGGGCGACGTCCTCCAGGGCGGCGCAGAGGCGCTCCACGACGGGCGTCGGCTCGTCCTGCAGCAGCCGGCGCTGCGCGCACCACGGCTGCGCGTCGACGTGCGACAGGCCCGGGCCCAGGTAGGCACCCAGCAGCCGCAGCGCCGGGGGGACGTCCGCGTCCGCGGGCGCCGGCACCTCCGGGTGGGCGTCGAGGACGACCGGGCCGCCCGGCTCGCGGTGCAGGACCACTGCCACGTGCGTGGCCGCCACACCTCCCACCGGACCGGGCAGGTCCACCGTGCCGACGACCCGGCCGAGGTCGGCGAGCACGCGCAGCCGCCGGGAGCCGGCAACCCTCCGCCACCACTCCTCCACCTCGGCGCGGCGGGCCGTGAGGACCTCCTCGATGAGGGCACGGACCGGCACGTCGTCGTCGAAGCGACCGGTGCGGCGCAGCGACGGCTCCTCCCGCACCACCGGCACCCCGGTGGGCGCGTCCGCGCCCGTCCCCCCGGCGCCGTGCCGGGCGAGCCGCTGCTCGAACCAGCCCGCCCACGCGGCCCAGTCGACTCCCTCCGGAGGCGGCCCGGACCCGCCGGTGACCCGCCGCACCACCTCGGCGGGGCCGGCGGAGCGGTGCAGTTCGACGCGCCACTGCGCCAGCGCTGCGGCCGCCCGTGAGGGGTCCGCGGCCAGCACGGTGTCCACCGCCACGCGCGGGTCCCACCAGTGCTCGACGGCGTCCTCGGCGCACGTGGAGAGCACCTGCAGCAGGTCCCAGGCGTCGTCGCAGGTGGGCAGGTCCTCCGGCGCGGCGCTGAGCACCACGAGAGCGCCGGCGGACAGGTCCAGGCGCACCACCGCGCACGTCACGGGCCGCTCGAGGACGTCCTCGCCCTCGCGCACGAGCAGGCGGCCGGCCGAGGCGGGGGCCGGGGCCCGCAGCTCCAGCCACGGCTCACCACGGGAGGCGGCGCTGCGCAGGCGCGCCTCGTTCTCGCGCAGCGTCCGCGTCGTGAACAGCTCCGCGGTGCGCCGGTCGGCCCAGCGGGAGGCGCGCGTGGACGGCGGTAGGGCGCGCGCGGGCGCGCGCTCGAAGGACGGCATGGCGCTCCTCGTGGTCGGTGGCACGACGCTAGCCGGGCCGGACGAGGGGACGACGGGCGTCCACAGCCCAGGTGGCCGTCGCAGCCCTGTCCACAAGGCGCCAGGTGGTTTAACCTTCAACTGTGGGATCGACAGCAGACACCTCAGGACGTCGCCTCGCGCTGGGCTTCCTCACCTTCGTGCCCGACCACCGCGGCCCCGGCGGCCCGGCGCGGGCCCTGGAGGACGGTCTCGGCCTCGTCAAGCTCGCCGAGGACCTCGGCTACGACACGGCGTGGGTGCGTGTGCGCCACCACGAGCCGTTCCTGTCCTCGCCGCTGACCTTCTTCGCGGCGGCCTCGCAGCGCACCTCCCGCATCCACCTGGGCACCGCCGTCATCCCCATGCGCTACGAGGACCCCTACCGGCTGGCCGAGGACGCCGCCACGGTGGACCTGCTGAGCGGGGGGCGCCTGGAGCTGGGGCTGAGCAACGGCATCCCGCCGGTGGCCGCCACGCTGGACGCCGTGCACGGCGCCTCCGAGCGCGGCTTCGCCGGCGAGGCGCAGCACCGCATCGCCGTGCTGCGCGACGCCGTGGCCGGCCGAGCGGTGGGCCGCACGCAGGGCGGGTACATGAGCGTGCCGGCCGGAGGGGACCTCGTGGTCACCCCGCACGCGGCCGGTCTGAGCGAGCGCCTCTGGTACGGCGCGGGCAGCGAGGCCAGCGCGGTGCGCGCCGGCAGCCAGGGCTTCCACCTGCAGGTCTCCACCCTCAACGGTGAGGAGACCGGGGAGCCCTTCGACGTCGTGCAGGCGCGGCAGATCACCGGGTACCGCAAGGCGTACGCCGACGCCGGTCACGACGGGCGCACCGCCTCGCGCGTCAGCGCCGGACGGATCGTCCTGCCGCTGCTCGACGCCCGCGACGCCGAGGACCACCGCCAGTTCATCGAGGGCTACACGTCGGGCATGACGGCGGACGGCCGCCCCAAGGACGATCCGACGGCCAGGGTCCGCTACAGCAGCATCGTGAGCGGCGACCCGGACACCGTGACGCAGCGCCTCCTGGTGGACGCCGCACTGCCCGAGGTGGACGAGCTGGTGGTCGTCCTGCCCGCCGACGGACCGGTGGAGGCGCACCGCCGCGCGCTCCGGACCGTCGCCGAGCGGGTCGCCGGCAACCTCGGCTGGACGCCGGCGCGCTGAGCGCCGCTCCTGCTCCCCGGTCGCGCCGGGTGCAGGAAGCATCCGGGAGAACGCGAAAGGCCCGCGCCCCGTGGCGGGGTGCGGGCCTTTCGGTGTGCTGTGCGCACGAGGGTGTGTGGCCGGCGGTGTCCTACTCTCCCACCCGGTCTCCCGGGCAGTACCATCGGCGCTGGTGGGCTTAGCTTCCGGGTTCGGAATGTGACCGGGCGTTTCCCCACCGCTATGACCACCGGGCCACGAGGGCCAGGATCCACGCCCCACCCCCCGCCCCGAGGGACGGCAAGTGGGTGGTCGTGTCCTGAGAACCACACAGTGAACGCGAATCGCTGTGAAGGACGCAGTGCAGATACCTGCGCATGCAGGTGCTTCGTGCTGCGAGTAGATGCTCTCATCTGATCTGAGCACTCGTGCTCCATGCCCACACCACCCCACCTCGCTGCCTGACGGGAACGTCTCGGTGGGTGCTGGTGTGCGCTGGTGACAAGTGATCGGCTTATTAGTACCGGTCAGCTCCACAACTCCTTAGTCGTTGCTTCCACACCCGGCCTATCAACCCAGTAGTCTGCTGGGAGCCTCCCACC